>CAMBLS010000060.1 GCA_945868485.1 uncultured Lachnospiraceae bacterium
TCATACATAAAACGGTAGGATATGCTCAGCCGGATGAAGAAATTGATTTGGATTACTGCAAGGAGACATATGAAGAAGAAATTCCTTATGCCTTAAGTAATTCCCTTGGATTTGGAGGGCATAATGCATGTATTTTGGTTGGAAAATATAAGGATTGATATTGGGTGCAAGCCCAAGGTAAGGAGGATGGGATGTCTTTATTAACAGCGAAGGAAATTATGGAAATTTTACCTCACCGATGGCCGTTTATGCTTCTTGATACAGTGGAGGAACTGACACCGGGAGTAAGGGCGGTGGCAAAAAAGTGTGTTTCTTATAACGAACCTTTCTTTCAGGGACATTTTCCAGGTGAACCGGTTATGCCTGGTGTGCTGATGATTGAGGCACTGGCTCAGGCAGGGGCAGTGGCAATCTTAAGTCTTCCCGAAAACAAGGGTAAGACCGCTTATTTTGCAGCCATTCAGTCTGCAAAATTTAAAAGGAAGGTGATTCCTGGTGATGTGCTTATGCTTGAGGTGGAGATTGTGAAGCAAAAGGGCGCTATCGGGATTGGAAAGGCAACTGCAACAGTGGATGGAAAGATTGCTGTACAGGCAGAGCTTACATTTGCAGTATCAGATTCGGAATAATGGCTATCGTCGACTTTGTGGAGGCAGAAAATGTTAAAATCATTCATCAGGGATAAATATATACAGGTAAAAGGAAATACAGGCAGTAAGGAGTCAGGGCAGGAAATGATTGTCTGTCCGGATTGCGGAAAGAAAATCAAACGTGCAGATGTTGTGGTAAACAATTATATCTGTACATCCTGTGGAAGCTATTTCCGTGTGAGAACCAGAAACAGAATCCGTATGGTCTGTGACAGAAATACATTTGTGCCATGGTTTGAGGAAATGGAGACCAGTAATCCTCTAAATTTTCCGGGATACGAGGAAAAACTCAGGGAAACGAGGGAAAAGACAGGACTTTCAGAGGGAATTACTGTTGGGCAGGGAGAAATTTTTGGTGAAAAATTATGTCTTGGTGTATGTGACAGTATTGACTGATCCTACTACCGGCGGAGTGACTGCAAGCTTTGCGATGCTGGGAGATATCATTTTGGCAGAGCCGGGGGCCTTAATTGGTTTTGCAGGGCCTAGAGTGATTGAACAGACTATCGGACAGAAACTTCCGGCAGGATTCCAAAGTGCGGAATTTCAGATGACACATGGATTTGTAGATGGTATTGTAGAAAGAGATGAACTGAAAAAGACGCTGTATGATATTTTGAAGTTACACAGAAAACCGGAAAGAAGGAACTGTTATAGCAATTTTACAGAAGAAATCAGGAAATTTTCCCCCAATGAGCTTAGCAAAGAAAAAATGGCAAAGACTGAAGTAAAGACGGCATGGCAGAGGGTGAAGGCGGCAAGAAGTCTTACAAGACCTTCCGCACTTACATACATTGACTTGATTTTTGATGCATTTATAGAATTACATGGAGACAGAAATTACAGGGATGATCAGACCATTGTAGGTGGAATAGCCACTCTTTATGGACAGCCGGTAACGGTGATCGGAATTCAAAAGGGAAATGATGTGGAGGAGTGCGCAATGTGTAATTACGGAATGACTTCCCCAGAGGGATACCGTAAAGCACTCAGGTTGATGAAACAGGCGGAAAAGTTTCATCGTCCTATTATCTGCTTTATCAACACATCAGGTGCTTATCCGGGTATGGGGGCAGAGGAGAGAGGACAGGGAGAAGCAATTGCCAGAAATCTTTATGAAATGTCAGGCTTAAAGGTGCCCATTCTTTCAATCATCATAGGTGAAGGTGGAAGCGGTGGTGCACTTGGTCTTGCAGTCAGCAATGAAGTATGGATGTTGGAAAATTCCACTTATTCTATCCTGTCACCGGAAGGCTTTGCATCCATTCTCTGGAAGGACGGAATGCGTGCCCAGGAAGCGGCAGAGGTCATGAAGATAACAGCTGACGATTTAAAGCAGCTTCAGATTATTGAAAGGATTGTGCCTGAATACGGGAGTGCAGATGCTTCTACGGTTGCAGATATCTCAGGTTTTATGAAAGAGCGCATAACAGAATTTTTAGAGAAATTTGATGGCATAGAGGGTGAAGAGATTGCCCGAATGCGATATGACAGATACAGAAAATTTTAGAAATCCCAAAACAGGGATAGATGATAGGAACCCAGGAGGAGTTTACATGCCAGCAAGAATAATAGGGACCGGCAGCAGCCTGCCGTCACTGGTAGTCAGTAATACAGAGCTTGAAAAGATAATGGATACTTCAGATGAGTGGATCAAAAGCCGTACAGGAATAGGGGAAAGGCATATTGCCGTGGAGGAGACTACTACATCCATGGCAGTGGAGGCTTCTGAAAGGGCGATGCAAAGTGCAAAAATAGAGGCAGAGGAAATTGATCTGATCATTGTAGGAACCGTATCGGGGGATATGTGTTTCCCGTCAACTGCCTGTCAGGTACAGAGCAGAATTGGTGCAGTAAATGCCACAGCTTTTGATATTAATGCCGCATGTGCAGGTTTTTTGTTTGGACTTTCCATTGCAGATGCCTATATCAAGGCGGGAATGGCAAAGACGGCACTGATTATTGGTGCAGAAACATTGTCCAAGATGATGGACTGGAATGACAGAAGCACCTGTATTTTGTTTGGTGATGGGGCAGGGGCTGCGATTGTAAAAGGTGATGAGCATGGAATTATGAGTATCGTTCAGGGAACCGATGGAGCCAGAGGTGAGGTGCTAACCTGTCATAACCGTGCGGTAAATAATCCTTTTGTTAAGGGGAGTATGGAACTGGACTACACTTCCATGAATGGACAGGAGGTTTATAAGTTTGCAGTAAAAACAGTACCTGTGGCGATTAGGCAGGCATTGGATGCTGCAGGTGTGCAGGTGGATGAAATTAAATATTTCCTTCTCCATCAGGCTAATATTCGGATTATTGAGGCGGTTGCAAGAAAAATGGGGCAGCCTATTGAAAAATTTCCCACAAACTTACAGAAATGTGGTAATATTTCAGCAGGAAGTGTTCCTATTTTGTTGGATTCTGTGAATGAACAGGGAGTCCTTAAGAGGGGAGATAAGATTGTGCTTGCCGGCTTTGGCGCAGGACTTTCATGGGGCGCATCCGTGCTCACATGGTAAGAGGAGTATAATAACATGGAACTGGATAAAACAATTAATTCATTATTTGTGACAGTCTTTCAGGATATTCTTGATATTGAGAAAGAGGCATTGATTACTGGAGAATTTGAGGATATTACAATTAACGATATGCATGTAATAGAAGCCATTGGAGATAAGGAACCAAAGACCAGTTCTGCTGTGGCTAAGAAGCTTTCTGTTACCATGGGGACATTGACCAAATCCATAGATAGACTGACCAAAAATAACTATGTACTTCGGGAAAGAAGCGATGAGGATAAGCGGCTTGTACTGCTTTCACTTACAGAGAAGGGTAAAAGAGCATATGTGCACCATATGAATTTCCATAAGGAGATGATCGAAGCTGTGATTGAGCAGTTTGATGAAAGCGAGGCCAAGTTGTTAGCTGAGTCATTGGAAAGAATACAGGATTATTTTAAAACGAAAAAGAAATAGTTTGTTTGATATGTGAGGGTGCAGATGATAGACAAGGAAAAGTTTCATGTATTAAACTATGTAAAAAAAGAAGAATATTGTGCCAGCATGGATGGGATGCGATATATGCTGAAAAAAAAAGATAGTGGGGATGAGCCTAAACTGGAGGTCATTATTTGGCCTGAACCCTTCTGTTATGCCAAGACTGAAGAGGAAAAGAAGCAGCGGATGGAATTTGCATTTACACCGGAAGGGGTAGAGGAGGCAGCGGACTGGTTAAATACCCAGTATCTGGAGCAAAGACCACTTTGGGAATTGTCAAAAAAGATGTAAATATTTTTACTTTTATGTTGAAATTGTAGGATGTTATGAATTATAATATTAACAGTTGACATAATGTATTAATAAATGTAGGAGACAGGTTTATGACATCTTTGATTTTTGATGACAGAGTATTTAACAGGGAAGTTGCCTTTTGTAAAGTATATAATTTGGAAAGCAAAGAAAAATTAGAAAAGATATTTTTGGAGAATAGAATATCCTATTATATAGAATGGAAGGATCGTCCTTTTCTTATGAGAATATTCGGAAAACAAAATGAAAAGGAAAAAAATATGTTTACAATTCGCATTAATGAAGCAGATGTCGAGCGTGCCACAAAGCTTGTTCAGGGCATGGAATCACTTAAGCTTAAGGAAGTAGAAGAAAAATAAATGGAAGCTCCGGGTAAATTGCCCGGGGCTTATTTACTATAATAAATTTGTTGAAATTGATGGAGGCGCGTTGAGGATGGAGTGTCCTGTTTATAAAAAATGTGGTGGATGTCAGCTGCTGCATATGGATTATGAAAAACAGTTAAGATGGAAAAAGGAACAGGTTTTAAAGCTGTTAAAGCCCTATGGAAAACTGGAAGACATGATAGGAATGGAAAATCCGGAACATTACCGTCATAAGGTACATGCGGTCTTTGGAAGAGATCGGAGAGGAAATACCATTTCAGGCGTTTATAAAGAGGGAACCCACCAGATTGTTCCGGTAGAAAGCTGTCTTCTGGAGCACGAAAAGGCAGATGCCATCATACAGACTATAAAAGGTTTGCTGAAATCTTTTAAGATTAAGACCTATGATGAGGATACGGGATATGGGTTGCTGCGCCATGTTCTGGTGCGGATAGGTTATTGCACAGGACAGATTATGGTTGTGCTTGTTTTAGGTTCTCCCATCATGCCTTCCAAGAATAATTTTGTCAAGGCACTTCGCAGAGAACATCCTGAAATCACTACAGTGGTGGTAAATGTGAATGATAAAAAGACAAGCATGGTCTTAGGGGAAAGAGAGCAGGTCATTTACGGACCGGGGTATATAGAAGATGAACTTTGTGGTATGACCTTTAAAATTTCACCCAAGTCTTTTTATCAGGTCAATCCGGTTCAGGCACAGAAGTTATATCAGAAGGCAATCGAATATGCGGATCTTACCGGCAGGGAAACGGTACTGGACGCTTATTGTGGAACCGGAACCATTGGTATGATTGCTGCAGAAAAGGCAGGGAAGGTAATCGGTGTAGAGCTGAATAAAGATGCAGTAAAGGATGCCATTGCCGGTGCCAGGAAAAATCAGGTTTCCAATATTCGTTTTTATCAGGCAGATGCAGGAGATTTCATGGTAAGCATGGCAGAACGGGGAGAAAAGGTGGACGTGGTGCTCATGGATCCGCCACGGTCAGGAAGCAGTGAAAAGTTTCTTTCTTCCCTGATCAAATTGAGACCTGAAAAGGTGGTGTATGTATCTTGCAATCCGGAAACGTTAGCAAGAGATTTGAAGTTCCTGTGTGAAAGGGGATATGCCATGAAAAGGGGTGCAGCGGTAGACATGTTTCCTTTTACGGATGATATAGAGACAGTGTGCCTCTTGAGCAACCGAAAAGCGGACTCTCATATAAAGCTTTCTCTTGATATGAAGCGATAGCTGTTGATGCGAAAGCATTGGCAGCTATTCTTTTACGTTATGTTGATGATTCGTAGTGTAATTAGTTCTAAAGAATCATATGTAGTTCAAAAAAGAAAACGCTTTTTGAAGATGGTAATTGATTTTATAGGGGAGTACATTTATAATGATATCATACAGATTATTTCTTCGGAGATACTGGAAAGAGGTGGGGATAAAATATGAAGCAAAAAGTAAGAAAATTAAGTATTTTAATGAAAATCCTAATACCTGTTAACATTGTTATCCTGGCAATTTGCGTGGTTTTAGGCTGGACTGCCAGAAGGAATATTAATGATGGCATGGTGGAAATGGGTGTGGAGGAAGCCAAAATGGCAGCTAAAATCGCCATTAACGTAATTGATGGGGATGTTATTGCACAGTTAGCGCCAGGGTGCGAGGAGACGGAAAGCTATCAGAAACTGCTGGAATCTATGAGAATGATACAGCAGAATTTTGGAATTGCTTATTTATACACACTTTATACCGATGGTGAGCAGGTATTTTACGGAGTGGACACCGATACTTCAGAGCTTCAGGCAGCAGTAGGAAAGCCCTTTGAAAAATCATACGAAGCTCTGAAAGGGGTATTTTCCGGTGAAGATTATGTACAGGATTATATTGATTATACAGAATACGGAAATTTAATCTCTGTGTATAAACCTATCAAAAACAGTAATGGAGAAGTAGTTGGTATCTTAGGATGTGATTATGATGCATCGAATGTTGTGCAACGGTTGGATGCAATCTCCAAGCAGACAATTTTTATTGCAGGATTATGTCTGGTGATTTCCATTTTGTTATTGGGTGTAACAGTAGGAATGATTGCCAAAATCCTTCGACGTGTGGATTCAAAGATTTATGACCTTGTACATAATGAAGGAGACTTGACACAGACGTTGGAGATTAAGTCCGGAGATGAAATGGAGCTGATTGCGGGAAATATCAATGCACTTCTTTCCCATATTCGGGGAATTATGCTGAATATTGCCGATAACTCTTCAAAGCTCACAACTGCTTCTAAAAATATCGTAGGCAGTCTGTCACAGGCAGGTGTGGGAATTGCAGATGTCTCAGCGACCATGGAAGAAATGAGCGCTTCAATGGAGGAAATCAGTGCTTCCTTGAATCGTGTAAATGAATCAACCTCAGAGGTCTATAGTGCCATTGAGATTATTTCTGAAAATGCAAATGCAGGAAAGTACTCTTCTGATGAAATTATGGAAAAGGCAGAGGAACTTAAGGTAAAGGCTACCGATGAACAAAAGAATGCCAAAGCCCAGGCAGAGGAGATGGCTGCGGTATTAAATGAAAAAATTGAGAAGTCCCGTGCAGTTGAAGAAATCAGCGCTTTAACTGACAATATTATCAGTATTACAAATCAGACAAATCTTCTGGCATTAAATGCAAGTATTGAGGCCGCAAGAGCAGGTGAGGCAGGAAAGGGATTTGCAGTTGTTGCCGATGAGATTGGTAAACTGGCAGCTAATTCTGCCCAGACAGCAACGCAGATTCGTCAGGTAAGTGCAGATGTTGTTCAGGCAGTGAATGAACTGGCAGAAAAGGCAGGGCAGATGCTTGCATTTGTAGAAGAAGTGGCTATGAGCGGATATGAAAAGCTTCTTGAGACAAGCCAAAGCTACCGGGATGATGTTGGTGATATGAGTGCCATGATGGAAAATTTTGCAGAGGAAAGTGAGCAGATCAAACGAAACATCGATCAGATTAAGGAGGCTGTTTCATCCGTCAACAGTGCGATGGAAGAAAGTGCAAAAGGTGTTACGAATGTTACAGAGGCAACTGTTGACCTGACAAATAATGTAAAAGACATAGAGGATGAGGCTTCTGCAAATAGAGATGTGGCAGATCATCTGAATGAAGAGGTTAATAAATTTAAGCTACATTAGCATTGTAATGAAAAGAAACATATAAGATAGTTAAAATCCGCATCTGTTATAGATGCGGATTTTAATGTATTGACAATTTTTGGAAAATAATTTAAAATTAGAATAATTCTAAAAATAGTATTCGTTAGGGGATTTTATGACAAAAAATGCGAAGTATATTTTGGAGATTATCAATGCTTCTGATAAGCATTTAACAGCTGAACAGATATTTTTGTGTTTAAAAGAAAAGAATGCAAAGGCAGTTTTGGCTACAGTTTATAACAATTTGTCTTCTCTGTATGAACAGGGATTGATTAGCAAGGTTTCCATCGAAGGTTTCCCGGATCGTTATGATAAAATAAAGCGGCATGATCATCTTGTGTGTAAACGTTGTGGGAAATTATCAGACATTACTTTGAGGGATATGACTGAAAAATTACAAAAGGAAGTTCCTGTTCAAATTCTTTCTTATGATTTAAAGATTAATTATATCTGTAAAGAATGCTTAAATAAAGAGGACGAAAAAGGAGGAAATGAAAAATGAATCACATGTCTTTAGAAGTCAGAGTTCCTATTGAAGAGGACAATCCCAGTATTGTAAGAGATGAGGGAAAATGTATCAAGTGTGGTATGTGTAAAGAAGTATGTACACAGAAGATTGGTGTACATGGTACATACACTTATGAGCAGACGGATGGAAAGGCAGTCTGCATTCATTGCGGACAATGTGCTAATGTATGTCCGGTAGGCAGTATAACCGAGAAATATGAGTATGAAGATATTAAAGCGGCGGTTAAGGATTCTGATAAAATTGTAATTGTGAGCACATCACCGTCTGTGAGGGTGGCTTTAGGAGAAGAATTTGGTATGCCTGCTGGATCCTTTGTAGAAGGGAAGATGGTTGCTCTTCTTCGAAAGCTGGGAGTTAATTATGTGCTTGACACAAACTTTGCTGCAGATCTTACCATTGTGGAAGAAGCAAGCGAACTGATTGAGAGAATTACCAAAAGAGAAAAGCCACTTCCGCAGTTTACCAGTTGTTGTCCTGCATGGATTAAGTTTGCAGAAATTTATTATCCGGAACTTTTGCCAAATATATCTACAGCGAAAAGTCCGATTGGAATGCAGGGCCCAACGATTAAAACATATTTTGCCAAAAAGATGGGATTAGACCCAAATAAAATTGTTAACGTGGCACTGACACCATGTACTGCTAAGAAATATGAAATCAGAAGAGAAGAGATGCGTGACGCTGCGGATTATCTTGGAGAGCCTGATTTGCGGGATATGGATTTTGTTATTACAACAAGAGAGCTTGCAATGTGGGCGAAAGAAGAGAAGATTGATTTTGGAAGTCTGGAGGATTCAGCATATGACAGCTTTATGGGAAAAGCTTCAGGTGCTGCCGTGATTTTTGGCAATACCGGCGGTGTAATGGAAGCAGCTGTCAGAACGGCATATGAATATATAACCGGAGAAAGTGCACCGGAGCCACTGTTTAAATTAGAACCGGTACGCGGCTATGATGGAATTCGGGAAGCATCTTTGAAGATTAAAGATCTGGAGGTTAACGTTGCTGTTGTATATGGAACTGCAAATGCACGTAAGATGATAGAACGTGTTAAGAAAGGGGAAAAGGAATATCATTTTATTGAAGTGATGACCTGTCCCGGCGGTTGTATCGGTGGAGGCGGACAGCCTAAGGATCTTACGAAGGATGCGGATCAGGTTCGCAAAGACAGAATTGCCGGATTATATGACAGAGATGAAAAAATGACTCTTCGAAAAAGCCATGAGAATCCTGAGATTAAGCAGTTGTATGAAGAGTTTTATGGTAAGCCATTAAGTGAGATGGCAGAAAAAATGTTACATACCTTCTATGAAGATAAAAGTATGACAATCAATTTGAAAGGAGAAAAGAAAATGGCAAAGTGGAAATGTAAAGTATGTGGTTATGTACATGAGGCAGAGGAGCTTCCGGGAGATTTTGTATGTCCAATCTGTAAACAGCCTGCATCTGCTTTTGAAAAGGTAGAGGAGTCCAGTGTGGGCGGAAAATATGCGGGAACACAGACAGAGAAGAATCTTGAAGCTGCTTTTGCGGGAGAATCGGGAGCAAGAAACAAGTATACTTATTTTGCATCGGTAGCAGAGAATGAGGGTTATGAGCAAATCGCCGCTCTTTTCCTGAAGACTGCTGAAAATGAGAGAGAACATGCTAAAATGTGGTTTAAGGAGTTAGGTGGTATCGGTGATACAGCACACAATCTTGAGGCTGCTGCTGCAGGAGAGAATTATGAGTGGACCGATATGTATGAAGGATTCGCAAAGACTGCAGAGGAAGAGGGATTCCCTGAGCTGGCTGCAAAATTCCGCATGGTGGGTGAGATTGAGAAACATCATGAAGAGAGATATAGAGCACTGCTGAAAAATGTGGAAACTGCTGCTGTATTCGCTAAGAGCGAGGTAAAAGTATGGGAATGCAGAAACTGTGGACATATTGTTGTTGGAACCAAAGCACCTGACGTATGCCCGGTATGTAATTATTCCCAGAGTTATTTTGAGATTCACGCAGAGAATTATTAATAGCTAAATAGTGACATTACTAAGGACTGTCGCTTTAACGATTGAAAAATCGTGAAGCGGCAGTCCTTTTCTATTTAACGAGCCAAGAATTTACAATAATTAACAAGCATGTTTATACCAAAATACTTTTCAGTAAGATAAAATTACATTAAAAGTAAGGGCAGACCTGGTGGAGGGTATACATGAAAAATTGGGAGAAAAAGGCAGGAAGCATCCGCACAAAACTATTGTCAGGTTTTCTAATACCATGCGTTTTTATTATTGTGTCAGGTACTATGGCATACCAGCTTGCACAGAATGCAGTGATTCAAAGCTATCAGAAGTCCATGGAAAATACATTGCAAAAGACATCAGAATATTATGATCTGTTGGTCAGCAATCTTTCCATTCGGGCCAATCAGATTGTTTTGGACAATTCCGTGAAAAGTTATTATCGTGGGGAATATGCGAAGGATCCTTTAGAGGAACGTAAGCTGTTTAAGACGATGCAAAAGCAGATTCTAACAATTGCGTTGTCGGATCAGTTTGTAAGTCGCATTTATCTTTTGGAAGATTATGGGGAGGAATTTGGCTCTGATCATACATTAAAAACAGTCAATTTTAATCAGTACCTTGAAGGAGAAGAAGGAAGGGAACAGATGGAATGTGGCGAAAATGTTGTATTCAGAGGCAAACATGAAAATTTGGATCACCTTACGGGACTTTCAGAAGGAAAGTATGCATTTTCTCTTACTAGAAATCTGGTAAATAAGAAGTCTCAACCCACAGGAATATTGATCATGGATGTAGATATGGAGGCAGCAAGAAAACCGTTATCC
This sequence comes from uncultured Lachnospiraceae bacterium, assembly GCA_945868485.1. GTDB lineage: Bacteria > Bacillota > Clostridia > Lachnospirales > Lachnospiraceae > Suilimivivens. Next base: position 10,881 of record CAMBLS010000060.1, read on the forward strand.
GACATGGCGTTGGATGAAGGAGCTATTTGTGCATTGATTACAAAGGATGGAAGGGAAATTCTTTCCACAGAAGATGTAACTGAAAGTGTTTTCATCTCTCAGAAGAAAATTCAAGATTTGTTTGAAGCAGAAGAAGATTCCGCTATCTTTTACCAAATAGATAATGGAAGGTCCTATTTATATCTATTCCATAAGATGGAGAATTGTGATTTTGCAGTATGTGCAAAAATCCCCAGAGCGCAGATTTTACTTCAGGTATCAGATATCCGGTACATAACATTATTTGTTGTCGCAGTTGCAGTCATTATTTCATTAATTTTATGTATTTGGATTTCAAGAAGAATTATGACATCTGTCAGAAATGTATCCCATGTGCTAAAGCAGGTTGCGGACGGCAATTTCAATCTGTCGGTAGAGGAGGGCAGGGATGCGGAATTTAAGATGCTTACCAATCAGTTGGAGTATATGATGGGAGAAATGTGCAGCCTGATTAGTCAGACAGGAGATGGTGCAATAGAAGTAGCCAATGCAGGTACTCGTGTGGCGGGGACTACCCATAAACTGGTGGAATTATCAGAAGGGGTAACAGAAGGAATTATGCAGGTAAGCGATGGTGTTGCCAGTCAAACAGAGGATGCAAAAGAATGTAGAAGTACGATAAAGAAGCTTGCGCAACAGATTGAGGCAGTGTTTAAAAATGCAGAAACCGCAGAAAGGATTGCAGTGGTTGCGGGGCAGACAGTGGGTAACAGTATTACCAATATGGAAAATCTTTCTGACAAGGCAGAGGAAACGGCCAATATAACAGAAAGCCTGATTGTCCGCATAAATGAGCTTTCAGAAGAAACAAAAGCAATTAATAAGATTGCTGAAACGATTAATGACATTGCAGACCAGACCGGACTATTATCATTAAACGCTTCCATAGAAGCAGCACGAGTAGGGGAACAGGGAAAAGGATTTGCAGTAGTTGCTGATGAAATCAGAAGGTTGTCTGCTCAGTCTGTAGAAGCAGTCAAACAAATTCGTAAAACAGTAGAGCGGATTGATGAAAAAAAGTCACAGGTAGCCCAAATTACCGGACAGACATCAGATACTGTACGAGCACAGTCGGAGGCTATGAAGCTTACTGTTGGATCTTTTTGTCAGATGCGTGACAGCGTATCAGAGCTCACCAATGTAATTAATGATATTTCAGAGATTATGGGACATATGGAGCAGGCAAAGGATTGTACCATGCAGATGATTGACAGCATGGCACAAATTTCTGAAACCAATGAAGAGGCAGCGACAAGAATGCAGCAGAATACAACTCAGCAGGAAGAACAGATTTTATCGCTTCAGGAGGCAGTAGCAACTCTTGGCAGAGAATCAGATAAGTTAAAGGAAGCAATCAGTAAATTTACAATTGTATAAATAAGTTTAACATAAAAGACAGGGCACTTTCTATGTGACACATTAATGTGTCAAAAGAAATGCCCCGTCAGAAGTTATTAAATTATATGTTCTATTCT
>CAMBLS010000061.1 GCA_945868485.1 uncultured Lachnospiraceae bacterium
TCTTTCACTCTCATCTTTATTTTCTTATTCAACTGACAAATTCTTTACTCTATAAACACAGGCTGCTTTTTGCCTGTGATTCGTAAGCCCATCAGCGCAGATGATAAGGATATCTTTTCCCTCGCGGTTGTCTTAAATCTACCGCAGCTCAGCTCCTGGCCTGCCTGTAGCTGCCTATGACGATCTTTCGGCTTTCAAGATTTATCTGGCGGATGTAGGTCTACTCCACCGTCTGGCGCAGCTGGCACCTACTGCCTTTGGCGAAGGCAACCGCTTGTTTACGGAGTTCAAGGGTGCATTGACAGAAAACTTTGTGCTACGGACATTAGTCACGCATTTTGAAGTAGTTCCTCGGTATTGGACACGGAGCAAAACTTATTTGTAAAGGAGATGAAAATTATGGAATGTGGTGGAACTAACGGACAACAGAACCAACAGTATCAACAACCTTATCCTAAATCAAGGGATTCAAAATCTATAAGACAGTTACTTGTTGCACGTGCACGATGCGGTCAGATGCTTTTGCAGAAACGAAAGCTTATCTAATGTGTTGTTTTTTATTGGTTGAATGATATAATGATATTGCGTAGTACTATTTCTTTGTGACATTCTTGTTCAGAAAATATGGGATGTATTTGAAAGAAATCCATAAGAGAGAAGGTGTTCGAAGATGGATACACAAAAAATTGTAAAAGCTCTTGCGAGTGATGCATCAGATACATTTGTGTTCGATGTGACAACAGGAGTGATAGAGAAAGATATTATCAGTTCTGACGGGACAAATTATACACAGCTGGCAGGACTTTCTTCGCCTTGTTCTTTTAATGATTTAATTGATATTTATTTTATCAAGGAGAAAAAATGTCGCATTTTATCAGACGATAAGAAACAGAGTTTATCAAGAGAATTTCTTATAGATTCCTATTTTTCGGGAAAAATAAGGTTAGAAATTAATATCTTTTATAAGATTACCAATGCATATTATAGAATTCTATATTTTCTATATGAGGATAATGACAGCGGACATGTTTTTGCATTTGTAGTTTGCCGACTGATTAACGAAGTAGAAAACGAGGTCTTTACCACAAATGGTAATAAAAAGAGCAAGCTACAAGAGGAAAAGGAAACATTTTATAAGAATATGATGGATATCCAGTCTTGCGGTGTATTAGCTTATACGTTTCCGGGATATCAAATTGTAAATGCAAACGCAGAAACATTAAGGATGTTTGGATATAAAAGCATTGACGACATGCAGAGCAAATTATATGATATCATTGCCGCAGTGCACTATACATCATCTGATACATTAGAAAAATTGAAAAATCTTCGGAAAGAGGATGGGACAGTAGACCATGAGTTTATATTAAATAAGGGTGAAGAAAATGAATGCTATGTGATAGCCAAAACTAAGATTATTTATTCGCCAAATGGAAAGAGAATAATATATTCTACTTATGTGGATGCTTCCGAAATGCATGCATTAAAAACAGTTTTGGAAAAGGCAGAGGCTGGAAATAAGGCAAAATCAGCATTTTTATTCAATATGTCTCATGACCTTCGCACACCTATGAATGCCATCATCGGATTTACCAACATCGCATTAAAGCAGGAGACAAAGCCGGAAGTGAGGGATTGTCTGAAAAAAATCGGTGATAGCTCCGAACATTTGCTGACCCTCATCAATGATGTGTTGGACATCAGCCGCATTGAAAGCGGAAAGACCAAGTTCAACCCTACTCCTGTGGATATTGCAGTAGTTGCAGATATGGTGATGGATATCATGTGCGGTTTTCTGGTCAACCGGAATATTACATTTAACGTTAGAAGGGAAAAACCGGAGAATCCCTATGTCCTTGCGGATGCAGTCAGAATCCGAGAGGTTCTGGTGAACATTTTAGGCAATGCGGTGAAATTTACCGATGACGGTGGTAGTATCACCTTTGAATCTACCTATCATCCCGGTGAAGATGACCGTCATATCATGGTGCGTTATCGCATAACTGATACCGGTGTTGGTATGAGTGAGGAGTTTGTAAAGCATATATTTGACGAATTCGCTCAGGAGGAATCCGGTGCAAGAACCCATTATAAGGGCACTGGTCTTGGTATGGCGATTACCAAACGTTATGTTGACTTGATGAACGGAATAATATCTGTTGAGAGCAAAAAGGGGGAAGGTTCCACTTTTATTGTGGAATTACCGTTGGAACTTACTGACGAAAGTAAGGTACAAAAACAGGATACGTCAGTCGCCAGTGTGAGTATGAAGGGCATAAAGGTTTTGATGGCTGAAGACAACGATTTAAACGCAGAAATCGCAATGGTTCAGCTTGAAGAGATGGGTATGACGGTGACCCGGGTTGCTGACGGTAGGGAAGCGGTGGAACTCTTCCGTGATAGTAATGTCGGTACTTTTGACATTATTCTCATGGATATTATGATGCCGAAGATGAACGGGTATGAAGCAACCTGCGCAATCCGTGAGCTGCAAGACCATCCGGAAGCTGACACCATCCCAATCATTGCCATGACAGCCAATGCCTTCGCTGAAGATATTCAGGCATCTTTAGATGCAGGTATGAACGGGCATCTGTCAAAACCGATTGTAGTGGAAGAGGTTGTAAAGACTATTGCAAGAAATCTAAGAAAATGAAGCGACTATTGTTCTTATACAAATTCAGGTAAAAGTGATTAGCATTATGAGGGACAAATGATGAATGATATTTTAGCACATGAAGAGCTAAATACTGGAAGGCAGAGAGAATTTGATTATCTGAAGGGTATCTTTATGCTCTTTATTTATCTGATTCATGCATTTCAAGTAACTCTTTCCCCAGAGGATCCGTTTCTTCAGGGAATTTATATGTTTGCAACGATGTCAGGAGCTGCTATGTTTATTTTTGTCATGGGAATAGGAACAGTTTACAGCAAAAACGTGGCTCCAGTGACATTTGTAAAAAGTGGTATCCGCATGGTGATATATCAATATCTGAATAACCTTGTTTATGTAGCGGCACTGCTGGTTCCTTACCCGTTTGTTTCCGGACGCCTTTCGGAAACCGGTACAAAAACCCTCAAAATGTTGATTTGGATTTATATTCAATACACTAATATTTTCTTTATTACAGGCATTATATATCTGGTGTTGGCATTGCTGAAAAAAATGAATATCAAAACGGTATGGTATGCAGTAATTGGCGTGGCAGTCGCTATTCTTGCTCCATTTGTTTACGGAATACCGGTGGATATTCCGGTGCTTGGATACATTGTAAAGCTGCTGATTGGAGATGCGTACTTTGTTTCATTTACACCTCTTTATTTCTTGGCCTATGCACTGCTGGGGGTTGCTTTTGGGAAAATTCTTAGACATGTAAAAAATAAAGTGAGATTTTATGGCATTTTGACCTGTCCAAGTATTGCAATTGTTGCTGTTTGGTGGATTCTCATATTCCGAAGATACGGTTTGGACATATCAGAGATGAGGAGAGCATTAGGTTATTCGTATACTCATCCCGATTTATGGCATGTGGTGGCGAGTCTGGCGCATATAGTTATTTTTGCCGCAATCTTTTTCTTTATTGAAAACCTTGGCGGGAAAAAGGATGGGCAAAGTCATCCAAAGAATCCCTTTGTAAAGCAGGTTCTTTATTACAGCAGACACATATCAAAGTATTATGCTCTGCACACGATTGTATATTTTATTGCACTGGGAATAAACGGATATATGGGATTCAAAAGTTATCAATGTTGGCTTCTTGCATTGCTGTCAATTTTGGTGACAGAGTGTATGGTAAGAGGTTATAATTATTGCAGTGAAAGAAGAGATAGAAAAGTGAGGGATAAGTTATGAATAAGGAAAAAGAGACTGGAAATCAACCTATTTCGAAGGACACTATTTTTAAGGTGATGTTGTATATTACTTATATTGTGTCGGGGGCTTTCCTGTTGAAGAACATTATTGGCAGGAATTTGCCGGGAATGGTTGCTATTGGATTGTGTCTTGTGATTTTTACTGCGATTCTAATGACGCTGCGAGGATTAAAAAGAGATATCAAGGAACAGCAATTTATGACTTCCATGGGATTGCTTTTTGTAGTGTTTATCATATCGCAGTTCAGCGGTGAATCCTACAGTGATGACTTTTTACTGTATATAGCGATTATTGCCCTTACAGGATTATATCTTCGTCCCAGATATACTTTGACGCAGGTCATTCTTGCAGACATCATGCTGGCAGTACAATATTTCATTCATCCGGAGAAGGCAGGCGCATTGGGTCAATACATAACCTGCTTATTGGTATTTACTTTGGCAGGTGTGATGCTTTATCAAGTAATCAATAGAGGGAGAGCTTTTATTGAAATCAGTCAGAGAAGAGCTGAGGAGGCAGAAAGGCTTCTGGTTTCGTTGCAACAGCTAGGGGAGGAACTGGAACATAATTTTGAAAACTCTTCTGCAGGTATCGAGGGCTTGCGAAAAACAAACGACAGATTAAATCAGAATGTTGAGGAATTGCGTGGCGGTTCTACAAGCATTACACAGGGAGCAAGGGTAGTGGAAGATACCTGTGATAATGTCCAAGTCAAGATAGAAGAGACGGAAAAGCAGGTAGTTGCACTGACAGATGGGGTAAGGAGCTTTGAGGATTCTCTTGAAGTGAACAAAAAGAATATGGCGGAGATGAATCAACAGATGGAAGTGGTACAGTCTGCAATGGGACAGGTAAATCAGGTGTTCCGGTTGCTAGAACAGCAGATGCAGGAAATATTTAAGGTGACGGAACAGTTGAAGAGCATTTCCTCCAGCACCACTATGTTGGCGTTAAATGCCTCGATTGAGGCTGCAAGAGCTGGGCAAAGTGGAGCAGGATTTGCGGTTGTAGCATCTAAGGTACAGGATCTGGCTGTTGATAGCAACAAATGCTCTGAACAAGTGGTAGGCGTAGTAGGACAGATGCAGCAACAGATTCAGGAGACGACCAGACAGTTGGAGGAAAGTGGGATTGCCATCAACGCATCCCTGAGCGCATTGCAGGGGCTTCAGGACGGATTTTCCATGCTTACAGATCAATTTGGTAATCTGTATCAGAATATTGAAGCACAAAATGGTAATGTCAATCAGGTTAATATGATATTTGAAACATTAAAAAATGATATTGCTGAAATGAGTCACTTCTCAGAAGAGAATCAAAAAGCTGTGGATGATATTGCTGGGGCAATGAATGTATACAAAGAAAATACGGATCAGATGATTCAGGATACCCAACAGGTGTATGAGATGTCTGAAAGCCTGTTGAGCCTTACGAGGCAATAGCTATTATATTTTGTCATTCCCAAGGACACAGGCAGCTTTCTGGTCTGCCTTTAACTCAAATTTTTAATAAGGAGGCTTTCGTATGAAAAAATTATTTGAGTATGCAAATCAGTATGTTCAGGAAAGTGACTGGAAAGACATGGCGCTGCTTAAATTCTGTCTATGTGCTATGGGCGTGATGATTGGTGTAGCTATTTCACCAAAGCACAAAAAGGCAGCACTTGGAATCGCGGCAGGAGTGTTTACTGTAACTTACATCCCGCTTATGAGCAAATTTCTGAATATTATTGTGCGTGGCATCAAGAACGAAAAGTAACAGACAATGTTTTGATATGCTCCTTCATAAGTAGAAGTATGTACATAACTTCAATCTACTTGTGGAGGAGTATATTTTTGTATGTGTAAATGAGGGTAACAAAAAATTGCAACGATATATGAAATATATGGAAGAGAATTAAGAACAAAAGAAAGGAGAGCCACTATGGTTGACGTGCTGGAGGGATTAAATGAAGAACAGCTTGATGCTGTCACATCAACAGAAGGATATGTGCGGGTCATTGCCGGCGCCGGTTCAGGTAAGACGAAAGCATTGACCCATCGTTATGCTTATCTAGTCAATGAATTGGGAATTTCTACTTCCAATATTTTGTGTGTTACCTTTACTAATAAAGCGGCAAATGAGATGAAAAAGAGAATCAGAAGTATGATTGGTGACAATGATACGGGCTATGTTTGTACCTTCCATGGATTTTGTGTTCAGGTGCTGCGTGAGGACATCCATGTAATTAATTACCCGGAAAATTTCATTATTCTGGACACAGAGGATACGGAAGCCATCCTGAAAACGGTATATGAAAATGCGGGGATTCAGTCTAAGAACTATACCTTCGATATGGCAAGGAGAGATATTGCAAAAGCCAAATCAGAGGGAGAAGCAGAATTGCACAGGAAAGAGCCAGAAGGGCGGGGGTTCAGTATTCTCCCGGCTCCTTACATATGCTTCTTACAGGAAATGCAGGAACCGGTAAGACAACAGTGGCAAGGCTGATTGGTAAAATATACGGAAAAGCAGGACTAATCAAAAGTGAGGATGTGTTTGTGGAAATCAGAAGAGAATCACTGGTAGCCGGGTATATGGGGCAGACAGGTATCAAGGTTGCCCATGAGGTGGACAAGGCAAAAGGCGGTATTTTATTCATTGATGAAGCTTATAATCTGGTCAATGGAAGCCATGATGAGTTTGGAAGAGAAGCTTTAAATACACTGCTTGCCCCCATTGAGAATAACCGGGATGATTTAATGGTCATCATGGCAGGCTATGAGCATGAAATGAACCAGCTTCTTGATAATAATCAGGGCTTGCGGAGCCGTATGAATACGGTTTTAAATCTGGAGGATTATTCCAAAGAGCAGATGCGGGAAATCTTTTACCAGAAGGCAAAGGAAGGCGGTTATCGGGTAGAGGAAAATCTGGAGTCCTTTGTAGAAGACTTTTTGATGAGGGAAAAGCAGAAAGCCAAAGCGGATTTCGGAAATGCGAGAGGTGTCCGCAACTGCTATGAAAGAGTAATTAAACGGATGAATGCCAGAATCTGTGCGATGGAGGCAGATGTGCTCACAGATGCGGATTTGCAGAAGATACCGGATGAGGTGTTAAATACGATCCGTCGGGAAGACATAGAGGAATAAGAAATATGGATAATTTACAGGAATTATTGTCAAAAATTGAAGGTGCGCCACAGGAAACAGATCGAGGGGAGCTTGAAAAATGGTTAAAAAGTCAGGATTCCCAGATTGGGAAAATGCAGCAGTCGATCAGCAAGACTTCTGAGCGTTATGCAGAACTAAAGGAAAAGAGAGAACTTGTAGAACAGGCACTGAAAATCCTTAGACGAGAAGCCAGAGAGCAGAAACAGAAAGAAGAACTGCAGAAAAATCAAAGTCAGGGTGGGCTTGTGCCAAAGGGAGCCAGCCAGAGTACTTCTGAAACAGAGGATCCTTTTGCCGCCGGCGATAAAAAATATGATGATTGCGAAAGGATTATGAAAGACAATGATCTGGAAGCCAAGAGAAACCTGTACAGGGAACTCAGCATAGGGGCTGAAAAAGGTGACGGTATTTCGCTGTGGCTGTTGGGTTGTATCTACAGCTGGGAAGATAGAAAAGATCAGGCAGGAAGATTGTGGGATATGGCAGCAGCAAAAGGGAATCCTTGGGCAATTTATCTAACAGCGTGGAGGTTAAAATACGGAGATCAGCAATATGGGTATCAAAAGAATACAAGGAAAGCCTTTGAGGAATATGGAAGGTTTCTTTCTATTAAGGTACCCCTGAATATGGCACAAAAATATGACAAATATGCATTAGTCCGATATTATGAGCTGGGGCTTGAATTAGACAAGGAAGACGGAAAGCAAAGTCATCTCGGTGAGATTGAGGAAATAGAAGAAAGATTACGACCTCTTTGGGAGGACCCTGAAAGCAATGAAATGTTTGCCCGGATGGGCAGGAAGCTTATGGGAGATATTCTGTCAGACAGAGGCAATTACGTGGATGCCGTAGGCTATTATATGAAGGCAGGATGGGATGAGTGTGTGGAAATGATTTTGGACTGCCTTCAGAAAACTACTGACCTTAAGATTAAGCAGAGGTTGGAAGAGCGGATTATCCATGAAAGGGAAAATGATTCAGACACCGTACGGGGAAAAATATACTACTGGTACGGAAAACGTTATGAGGAAGGAAATGAGGTAAAGCGTGACAAGGTAAAAGCTTTTTTGTTTTATTGGGAGGCAGAAAAGCTGGGCGATCGAGAGGGCAAAAGGAAGCGTATCGCAATGCTTACCAATGCTAAAGAGAATATGGATTTACTGGCAGAGGATTTTCTGGCATCTATCGGAGAAGCAGGATATTGGGATGCCTATAAGTATCTGGGAGACTACTATGCACATTTGATTGGAATTTCCAATTATGAAAAAGCCCAGGAATACTATCTGAAAGCCCAGAATGGAAGCATGAAGGAAGAATGTGTGAAGGAATGCAATCGGATGGCAGAACTGGTAGAGCAGGCAATTATTTACAAAAATGCGGTCAAGCTTCTGGAGTCTGACAGATATGAATATGCTTTTAACGAATTGAAGAAGATTGCGGAGAAGGGTTACCCTGAGGCATGCATGACGGTGGCGGAAATTTCAGAGGACAGAACAGGCTATTTAGCGCTTAAGTTAAAGGGAAGTCTGTTGGGAGATAAGGATATCCGCTATTACTATAAGAAAGCAGCAGATGCAGGAATGACGGAGGCCATAAAGAAGATGATTGCAATCTACAGGGATGGACTTTTGGGTGCACAGCCTGACCGTGAGGCGAGAAAGAAGTGGGAAAATAGATTAAAAATTTAGTTGAGGGTTTTATTTTGTTGGCAGTTATTCTTATTGCCAAGGGTGGAATGATGTACTTACGCAAGATTAAGGCAGAAACCGGATACAACCCAGTGCCAGAGATTATACCTCGGGGCAGGACGAACTGGCAAGAAACTATGGGTTTGCAAATGCGGAAGAAGCTAAAAAGAATGGAATTGATATGAAAACGATGATGTAACAGAATGTAACAAACTCCATGGCAGTTTTTCATTGTATGAATAAGAATTATTCAATATGATGCAACTTTGATGCAAATATGTTGTATAATACAAATGATAAAAATTTGTGAAATGGAGTTGTACATATGAGAAAGAGACAAATAGTATTTTTGCTGCTGTTGACAATGCTTCTGGCAGGCTGCGGGAAGGTTCAGAATGAGCCGGAGGGCTCTTCTGTGCCGGATGCAGAGAGCAGTACAGAAGATGTACAGGAAGAAAATGCTGTTGAAAGCGATGTGCAGGAAGAAATCCTGTCTGCAGATCAGATGCAGGGGAGCATGGTGCTGGAGGACGACCAGGCAATTTATATTTCCGGTACCCACCAAATCAACAAAATAGATAAAAAAAGCAAAGAAGGCTCTGTATTATGGAAGGGCGAGATGTCGGTGCAGTCTCCCTATATATTTACGAATGGAAGTGCAGTGCTGTTAAATGGCAGAATTTATTTTGTGGAAGAACGGTGGGAGAAGGCAGATATGCAGCAGAAATTTTTCCTTTCCGTAATCAATTTAGATGGAACAGGGTACAGAGAACTCAAAGAACTGGAGGGCTATAATGCAACCCTGTTCTATACAGACGGAAGACTCTACATTAGTGATTATGAAAACGAGTATGGATTCGATCTTCAGCCGGATGGCTCTGTTATTGAGATAGAGGACTTATACAGGGATGCAGAGTATCCGTCTGTCCCAGAGGGATATGTAAGGCTTAGCTACACACATGGAGTCAGCAGATATCTGGGTGCGGTAGAAAGCGTGAATAAGTATGGATATCTCTTGCTCATCAATCCCGAGTACAGGGTGGCAGCAGTTGATCCCGATACCGGTGAGGAATTATGGGTAATGCAGGAGGAAGCACAGCTTCGGGCAATCAATGATAAATATTTTCTGGTTTCGGAGTATGAGCAGCAGCATATCAAGCTTTACCTGATAGACGTACACACCTTTGAGACGCGCAATTTTGCAGAACTTGACAGCAACACAGATTTGATTGATATGGATGAAGAGTTTGCATATATCCATCGGGGCAATTCTGAGAATGAGACAGAAAGAAAATATATTTATGAAAAAATTGCCCTTAGTGACGGAACGGTCAGTGAAATGTTTTCTTTGAAGGAAAGCTCATATTATGTGATGAGCGCTTCAGTGCATCAGGGCTATCTGTACTATTCAGATGCCAGGGATTATAAGCAGTATCTGATGAGAAGAAGTCTTGAAGATCCTGAGAAAGAGGAAGTGCTGGGAGATGCGTATTATGATACAGGCATCAGTCAGGTTGGAACCATTGAAACCTACCATGATAAAATATTAAGTCAAGTGAAACCGGATTTTGTGCTTACGGAACTTGATTTGGAGCGTCTTGTTGTAGAAGACAAATTTGCCGGAGCAGCAGAAATCAACCGAATTCTAACTGAATATGAAAATAATATTATAACCTATGCACAAGGCGATTTGGAATGGCGGGAAGAAGAACTGAAAAGCATAGATGAGGAGGAGTTCTTACCTCTTAGTTATAGTTATTCCAGTAAGGTTTCGGATATTTCCTATTTTGACGGAAACTATTTCAGCTTCAGACAGGAAGATTATGATTATCAGGGCGGAGCCCACGGAATGCCTATTTGGACTGGTTTTACTTTTGATTTGCAGACAGGAGCAAGACTTTCGCTTACAGATATTATTGGTAATAGCGAAGAAGAACTAAAGGAGATTGTGACTAGATATTTTGCAGAGTACATTAGTCAGGCACCGGAGGCTTTCTGGGAGGATGCGCTTGACACCGTCAGAGAAAATATCAATTTTAATTCTGATTTTTACCTGACTGAAAATGGAATTACCTTCTACTTTAGTCCTTATGCGCTGGCAAGCTATGCAGCCGGTTTTCAGGAGGTTACCATACCGTTTGATGAGTTTGAAATGAAGATTCCCCTAAAATAACCAATATGCTTTTCTTTACAAAAATAGGCAAAAAATATATACTTAAGAATATCGGAAACTATAAAAGAAAAAATATTGAAAATACAGACTCAGGAGATTCTAGATGAACGGAATTGTAAAAGCACTGACCTGCGTTCTGGGGATTCTGGCAGTAATTGCATGTCTGGCAACAGTGGGGATTCTTGGTTATTCCATGACGGGTGCAGAAAACGATGGCAGCAAGACAGCACAAAGTACCAGTGAACCGAAAGCGACACAGATACCTTTAACGCCAACAGAGGCGCCCAATGTATCTCCTTCGCCGACAGTGGATTCAGAAAAGGTGGAGGTGCCAGAACCTACGAGCAAGACAATATATATGGCGAATCATGTTCATGATTACGTGGAAACAGTGGAAGTGAAAGCAACCTGCTACAAGGCTGGTAGGATCAAGTATGAATGTGAATGTGGCGATAGCTACTATATAGACATTATGTCAACCGGACATGTGGCGGGTGACTGGGAAATTGTGAGAAAACCTACCAGTGATAAAGAGGGACTTCGGGTTAAAAAGTGTATTTATTGTGATGAGATCATAGCGCAGGAAAGTATACCTTTTGAAAGTACAACCGGAGTCTCAGGCAGTGTGGATAATACGAAGCATGTACACCAATATACCGCTTCCATAGAACGAGAACCAAGCTGTGTGCTGGCAGGGCTTAGAAAGTATACCTGCAGCTGTGGAAGTTTTTATACAGAAATGATACCGGCACCCGGTCATGTGGCGAGTGATTGGACGGTAGCAGAGGCAGCTACTACAACTCAGATGGGAACTGAGCAGAGAACCTGTAAGGTGTGTGGAGTGGTATTGGATTCTAGACCGATTAACGTGCTTTCGCCAAGTCCTTCAGCATCAGCAGGTACATCCCCTTCAGCATCAGCGTCAACAACGGCGAGTGCATCTCCAAGTGCATCTGCCGGGCAAACGACCTCGCCTTCACCCACACCGACTGCAACACCTCATAGTCATAATTATCAATCCTATGTATTGAAGGAGGCAAATTGTACGGAGAAGGGAATCAGGTCATTTGTATGTAGCTGTGGAAGCAGTTATGCGGAAAGCATCGAATTGGACTTGAATAATCACAGCTTCCGGTCTGTGGTAATTCCGGCGACCAGTACAACTCAGGGGTATACGGTTTACACCTGCATTAGATGTAATTATAGTTATTATGATAATTACACGCCGGCTTTAAAAAATTAAACAGAGTAAGAAATAAGGAACTGACCATGAAAGTAATCTTTTGTGGTCAGTTCTTTTGGCATAATCCTTTTTTCCTCTGCATATAAAATTTTAGAAGCAGGAGGGACAAATTATGTATGCAGAGCAAAACACAGCAGAGGTGATGGCGCAGCTGGAAACCAATGAGCAAAAAGGACTTTCTGTAAGGGAAGCTGAGACAAGACTGGAAAAATACGGAGCCAATAAACTGCAGGAACAAAAGAAAAAAGGGA
>CAMBLS010000062.1 GCA_945868485.1 uncultured Lachnospiraceae bacterium
TCCTTTCAATATGTAGATAGTATCAAATAATCACGACTTATATTTTCGCATATTTTATACAAAAAATCCAGCCTTTTTGATAAATTTTTACATTAATATTTTTCTGCAATTTCTCCCATTTTTTTGTAGATGCTCCCTGCCGGAATACAGCCGCGCACCATGCTGGTAGGATAGACATTAGAATTTCTTCCAATTACAGTTCCGGGGTTCAATACGCTGTTACATCCAACCTCAACATGATCACCAAGCATTGCACCAAATTTTTTCAAACCGGTTTCTATCTGTTCTTCCCCATTTTTTACAACCACAAGCGTCTTATCACTCTTTACATTGGAGGTAATGGAGCCTGCACCCATATGGGATTTAAAGCCGAGAATACTGTCTCCTACATAATTATAATGTGGAACCTGCACCTTATTAAACAGGATTACATTTTTAAGTTCTGTGGAATTTCCCACAACAGCACCCTTTCCCACAATAGCATTTCCTCTGACAAATGCACAATGTCTTACCTCTGCATCCTCATCAATGATCAGCGGTCCATTGAGATTTGCCGTAGGTGCAACTTTTGCAGAATTAGCAACCCAGACATTTTCCTTAACCTCTGTAAACTTATCAGCAGGAAGCTTTTTACCAAGTTCTAAAATGAAACTGCTGATCTTAGAAAGCAGTTCCCATGGATAAGTTGCTCCGTCAAACAGCTCTGCTGCAATTGTTTCATTTAAATCATACAGATTCTTAATTGTAAACTGTTCCATTGTACCCATATTCCTTAACTTTTTCCTCCATTTTTATAGTTTTGTGCAGCCTTGTGAAACTGCTGGTTTAAAACTGATTGATTATTCAGTTGTTTTACAATATTGGTTCTTCTGGATACAAAATCATCCAGCTTTTTCATATATTCCTCTTCTGTTATGGTTCCGTCCGCCACCATAGTAAGTCCTTTTTCCCAGCTTGCTGTAAGTGCCGGATCTAAAAGAGGTCTGATAGAATTATTAACCACTTCATAGATCATCTCTCCCATAAGGGTAGGTGTGATAATCTGTGTTTTTTTATTTAAGGCAAGATATTTAATATTGATCAGTTTCTTTAAAATTTCCGCACGGGTCGCTGAAGTACCGATGCCACTGCCTTTAATTTGTGCCCGCAGTTCTTCATCCTCTATCAGTTGTCCTGCATTTTCCATGGCAAGAATAATTGTTCCTGAATTATACCGTTTTGGCGGAGAGGTTTCTCCCTCCTTGATCTGCATCTCGTTTACGGGAAGCTCCATTCCCTTTTTGATATGATTGAGAATCTCCATAAAGTTCTGATCCACACTGGTATTGGCATCATCCTCACTGTTATTTCCTTTATCCTCGCCCTTATCTATATTTTTATCGTCTTTTGCATCTTTCTTTTTGGCAAAGGAAAAGGCTGCTGCTTTCAAATATCCCTCTTCCTCAAGTACCTTAAAACTGGCAAAAAACTGCTCCCCTTTAACAGATAAATTCAAAGATATCTTTCTGTAAATTGCAGGTGGATAAAAAACACTTAAAAATCTACGCGTTATAATCTCGTAGACCTTGACTGCCGTTGGGCTTAAATTGTTTAGATTGTTCATTCCCTGACCAGTAGGAATAATTGCATAATGATCGGTTATCTGCTTGTCATTAACATATCTGGTTTTTGCAATTCCTTTATAGCTTCCACTCTCAAGCACCTGTGCTGCAAGCTCACGAACCATTCCAAAATTAGTAAGTCCCTTAATATTTTTATAGATTTCCTTTGAAACCGCCGTGGAGAGAACTCTTGCATCCGTACGAGGATATGTAGTCATCTTTTTTTCATACAACTCCTGGGCAATTCTTAAGGTTTCATCAGGGCTGATTTTAAAATATTTAGAACAGTCATTTTGAAGCTCTGCAAGATTATATAAAAGAGGAGGGTTTTTGGTCTCTTTTTTCTTTTCGATGGATTCTACCGTTGCCATTACAGGAGAACCTTCCAGCAAAAAACCAATTAGTTCCTTCGCATCCTTCTCTTCCTTAAATCCATTTTCTTTGTACAAAAGCGGCGAATTAAAGTATCTGCTTCTTTCAACCGCTTTCCATTCACATTCACAACAATTGTCATTGAATGCAATATTTGCAAGAATACGATAAAAAGGAGTTTTTACAAACTCTCTGATTTCCCGTTCTCTGTTTACCACCATTCCAAGAACGCAGGTCATGACACGACCAACACTGATTACTGCTCTGTCTGCTTTCAAATAGGATTTCACTGAATTACCATATTTCAGGGTAAGCACTCTGGAGAAATTAATTCCCATAAGATAATCTTCTTTGGCACGCAGATAAGCAGCCGCTCCAAGATTATCATACTCAGACAAATCCTTTGCTTCCCGAATGCCCCTGATGATTTCTTCCTCGGTCTGAGAATCAATCCAGACTCTTCTTCGATTCTTGCCGGTGACATGTGCCTGTTGTTCTACAAGCCGGTATATATACTCCCCTTCACGTCCAGAGTCTGTGCAGACATAAATAGTATCCACATCCTCACGATTCAAAAGTCCGCTGACAATCCGAAATTGTTTTTTTACACTGTCAATTACCTCATACTTAAATTCCGTAGGAATAAAGGGTATGGTATCAAGTGACCATCTCTTATATTTTTCATCATAAGCCTCCGGATAACTCATGGTTACCAGATGTCCCACACACCAGGTAACAACCGCATCGGCAGATTCCATATATCCGTCCCTATTACTCGCATTTATTTGTAATGCCTTGGCAAATTCTCTTGCCACACTCGGTTTTTCCGCTATATACAGACTTTTTCCCATTACATTTCATCCAAACTGATTAGTTTTAAATTCTGCTTTACCTTAGCTTCCAGGTTCAATTTCTCATCAAAACGTCGAACTGAAAACAGATAAATATAATCCGTGCGTAGTTTTGCTTTTTCAGCACAGAAAAGAAGCCATTCATAGTCATCATACCGCATCATGGGTTTATCCCAGTTACAGATTCCCACAATCGTTTCCCCATTTTCATTCTGTGCAATCACATCAATGGTTCCAAGTTTTCCAACCCACTCTCCGATTCGGTCTACTTCAAAAGGCAGCCTTCCCCATTTATTCCACTTTTCAATCTGCTGTTTACATACCGTCTTAAAATATTCCGCCACATAGGATTTAAAAGTAGGCGCAATATATTGATTGTAGAATTCTCCTGATGTCATCCTCTCCAAAGAGCTTAAATTAGGATATAAATATGTAAAATAAAAATGGACAAAATGATTACTGATTCGATAAATACCTTTCTGGGTGTTTGCCTTTCCCTCTGTATCATAGGAAAAAACTTTTTCTACTAATTCCAACTCCATTAAATTTTTCAGATAAACGCTGATTTTTGCCCTGGAAAAGTCTGTATGAAGATACAAATCATTCAGCTTATGATTTCCCGACGCAATGGAAGCGAGAATGGTATTATAAACCCCTGTTTCCCGCAGTTCTTCTTCTACAATCCGCTGCCCCTCTCCATATAAAAATGAATCCTTATTCAGAATATATCTGCAAATATTCTCTTTGATGCTCAGCTTATCATTAAAATGCTTCCACAATCCTGGTATTCCCCCAAGAACAGCATAAGCCTCAATACACTGTTCCATGGAAAACCCGGAAAAAAATTCCATCATTGTTTCAAATCCAAGCTCTCTGATTTTCAGAAAACCTGAAAGCTCATAGGCTGCCTCACCGATTTTGGTAATCATACTGTTCTCTACCCACCCAATAGAAGAACTGCATAATATTACCATAACCTGTGTACTTAGCCAATTATCATGAACAAAATTGACAAGTTCCTTCATAAACTCATCGCTGGACTTAATAATATATTGAAATTCATCAATAATAATTACCTTTTTTCCATTTTTTTCTCTGATAACAGACTGAAAAATTTCTGTAAATGTTGGATATTTTAATACCTTGATTTCTTCTCTTCCCAGTTCATTGCCCCACTGGTAGCGTTGTTCTCGTTCCGATGCAGACCTAGCTCTGTAATAGTAAAAGGGCTTATCCTGCACAAACTGTCTGAGCAAAGAAGTCTTTCCAACATTTTTTTCTCCATACACCACCATAATCTGACTTCCGTCACGGTCATAATATGTATTCAAATATTTTAGTTCAGACGTACGTCCTAAAACCATCCTGTCCCCTCACATTTAAACCTGTTGCATCTAAACCTGCTTCATCAGAAGCTGCTCACAATCTTCCTTTGACATGGGTTTTCCCAACAAATATCCCTGAATACAATCGCAGCCAATATCTTTCAAATAATTGTACTGTTCGTTTGATTCTACACCTTCTGCTACTGTTTCAAATCCTAATCTTTTTGCCATAAATATAATAGACTCAGTGATAATTCTGGTATTTTCATCCGCAATAGTGGTATCAATAAAGCTTTTATCTACTTTCAAAGTATCAATGGGCAACCCTTTTAAATAAGAAAGGGATGAATAGCCTGTTCCAAAATCATCCAGAGAAATTCTAATTCCGTAATCTCTGAGTATACACATTTTTTCCGTCATTTCTTTAAAATTTTCTATGAGTACACTCTCCGTAATCTCTAATTCAAGCTCCCGCGGATTAACATTATATTTTTTAATGATTCCCAATATATTATCAACGAATTCATCCCGCATATACTGAATAGCTGAAATGTTGAGAGATAAAATAAAGCTATAGTCAAATTTCTTTTTCCATTCAGAAAATGTTTTAATACTTTCCTCAAGTACCCAAGTGCCGATTGGAACAATAGTGCCATTCTTTTCTGCAATAGGAATAAAAACCGCCGGACTGATCATCCTGCCGTCATTATCCCGCCACCTGATTAACGCTTCCATTCCACGTAGCTTTTTATCCTTTACATAGTATTGAGGCTGAAAATTCATTACAAAATTCTGGCTGAAAACTGCTTCTTTCAACTTATTCTCGATAGAGATATTCTGAAGAAATTCATTCAGAATAGGCGCATCAAAATATTGTATGGAGTCTTTTCCCTGCTTTTTTGCCTTAAACATAACGATTTCAGCACAGTTAATCAACTCCAGCGTTGTCTTAGCCGCCTCGGGATATTCAGCAACGCCCACACTTACTGTCAGCGTAAGCTCCTGCCCTGTACTTAGTAAAAACGGTTTTTTTATTCGCTCATGTATACTTTTATAAACAGATCCTACACTTCTGTTTCCAGTAGGTTCGTAAATGGCAATACAATAAATATCAGCATTAAAATGAGATACCAACACATGTTCTCCCTGAAAGCCGGACAAAAACTGCCCCAACTGTTGTACCACCTCATCTCCTACTATAATTCCAAGTCCATCATTAATCTTTCTGAAATCATCAATATCTACAAACATAACAGCTACTACAGCATTTTGTTCTTCAGCGTTTCGAACAAAGTCTGCAAGAAGTCTGACAAAATAATTCCTATTATAAAGACCTGTAAGTATATCATAATATGCCATATAGGTTAATTCATCATTTTGATTTTTAAATTTAGATATATCTTTAAAACGGATAACCTTATCCGTTGCATTTCCTTCCTCATCATATAAAATAGCAGATTCACACTCTACCCATGTTCTGCCATCTTTAAGCTTTATAATGCCGCTTCCCGCATTCATCTCCGTTTTCTCAAGAAACAAAAGATCTCTAAGTGGAAGTACATATTTATCTTCTACCTGAGAATATAGCTTTGCCATATCTTTGATATAACGAATCTCAATATCTGGAAAAAAGAAATCCCAATTAGCCAGTGTCCTTACTTCATTTTCGATAAAATTAACATAAAGAAAAGCATTACTAGATGTATCACAGATGAGACGATACATCTTTTCATCATTTGTTAATCTTTGATTCATTGCGTTCAGCAGATCCACCCGATAACGTAATTCATCCATAAAAAACCCTTCCCCGTTTTAAACACTGTGCATGAACTAACCTCAAGTCTCTCATGCACAGTGCAAAAAATCTTTATATTATTTTTTTGTTATATACCCCTGCGCCTTTAAAAGTTCTGCACAAAGTACAGCTCCCCCTGCTGCACCACGAACTGTATTGTGAGAAAGTCCAACGAATTTCCAATCATAAACACTGTCTTCGCGGATACGTCCTACGCTGATACCCATTCCCTTTTCAAAATCAACGTCCAACTTAACCTGCGGTCTGTTATCTTCCTCCAGATACTGGATGAACTGCTTAGGGGCACTTGGAAGTTCAAGTTCCTGTGGAATTCCTTTAAAGGAAACCAGCTTCTCAATCAATTGTTCTTTAGTAGGCTTCTTTTTGAATTTGACAAAAACAGCTGCCGTATGTCCATTTAATACAGGCACTCTGATACACTGACAGGTAATCACCGGTGAGGCTGAAGGTTCAATCACACCATTTTTGATTTCGCCCCAGATTCTCAAAGGCTCTTTCTCGCTCTTCTCCTCTTCACCGCCAATATATGGAATGATATTTTCAACCATTTCAGGCCAATCCTTAAATGTTTTTCCCGCACCTGAAATTGCCTGATAAGTAGTTGCAACCACCTCATAAGGCTCAAATTCCTTCCACGCAGTAAGCACAGGTGCGTAGCTCTGAATAGAACAGTTAGGTTTTACTGCAACAAATCCTCTTGTTGTTCCCAGTCTTTTTTTCTGGAATTCAATTACCTTCATATGTTCCGGATTAATTTCAGGCACAACCATGGGAACATCCGGCGTCCAACGATGTGCAGAATTATTAGAAACAACCGGAGTCTCTGTTTTTGCATAATCTTCTTCTATTTTCTTAATTTCGTCTTTAGTCATGTCAACCGCACTGAATACAAAATCCACCTGTGCAGCTACCTTCTCAACCTCATTTACATTCATAACCACAATATCTTTTACTGCCTCTGGCATTGGTGTCGTCATTTTCCAACGATCTCCAACAGCCTCCTGATATGTCTTTCCTGCAGATCTGGGACTTGCCGCAATTGTGGTTACCTCAAACCATGGATGGTTCTCAAGAAGAGAAATAAATCTCTGCCCGACCATACCGGTTCCTCCTAAAATACCTACTTTCAACTTTTCACTCATTTTTCTAATCTCTCCTCATTTTATTGAATATCTAAAGACGCGTACGTCTGACTCACACAAACATATCTCTTATGCATGAAGCTGCTCAAGAAATCTTTTATTTATTTTGATAACCTCTTCCATTGCATCTTGCCCCGGTGCACCAATAGTTAATCTCTTCTCCACGCAGGTCTTTAAGCTGATTACATCATAAACATCCACATCAAATACTGGACTGATTGCCTTTAATTCTTCTATACTAAGTTCATCAATACTGCAGTTCTTCTTAATACAATAAAGAACCAGCTGTCCAATAATACCATGGGCATCCCTGAAGGGAACCCCTTTATTTACCAGATAGTCAGCTGCATCAGTTGCATTGGTAAAGCCTTTCATAGCACTTTCTTCCATAATATTTCGGTTAAATTTCATAGTAGAAAGCATGCCATCAAATAAAACCAAACACTTCTTAACAGTTTCAATGGCATCAAAGGTAACCTCTTTATCTTCCTGCATATCTTTGTTATATGCAAGGGGAATTCCTTTCATAGTTGTTAATATGGACATTAACGCACCATATACACGCCCCGTCTTTCCTCTTACCAATTCTGCAATGTCCGGATTCTTTTTTTGAGGCATAATACTGCTTCCTGTAGAAAAGCCATCATCAATCTCCACAAACCGATATTCATTAGAATTCCAGATAATGATTTCTTCCGAAAATCTACTTAAATGCATCATAATGGTGGAAAGTGCAGCCAAAAACTCTATCACATAATCCCGATCTGCTACAGAATCCATGCTATTAAGCGTTGGACCTTCAAACCCCATAAGAGATGCCGTATAAGCCCGATCCAGAGGATAGGTTGTTCCTGCAAACGCACCTGCACCAAGAGGGCAATAATTCATTCTTTTATAAATATCCTGAAGACGCAGGACATCTCTTTTAAACATTTCAAAATATGCACCCATATGATGTGCCAATGTGGTTGGCTGCGCTTTTTGAAGGTGCGTAAATCCCGGCATATAGGTTGTAAGATGATTTTCCATAATAGAAAGTAATGTGGCAAGCAGTTCCTTTAAATTCTCTGAAACATTTAACACTTCTGCTCTCACATAGAGCTTCATATCTAGCGCTACCTGATCATTACGACTTCTTCCTGTGTGCAATTTTTTGCCGGCGTCTCCAATTCTATCAATTAAATTTGCTTCTACAAAACTGTGAACATCCTCATATTGATCTGCAATTGTTAAATTGCCTTCTTCAACATCCTTACGAATGCTGGTCAATCCTTTTACAATTGCATCCTTTTCTTCACAGGTAAGAATCCCCTGCTTCTCAAGCATCACAACATGCGCAATACTTCCTTCTATATCCTGCTCAAAGAGCCTTTTATCAAAGCTGATAGAAGCATTAAACTGATATACCAGTTTGTCCGTTTCTTTTGTAAAACGGCCTCCCCATAGCTGAGCCATAATAACATTCCTCCAAATATTAAATCTGAATTTGATACTATCATATTTCTAAGGTTATTTCAATCTTTTCTTAAGAAACATATTCTCCTGCACACATCAGTATTGTCTTGCACACAAACGTCAAATACTCATAACATGTAAGTATAAGAACTGCATATAAACTTGTGTATGTATTCACTTTAAAAAGGAGGAACTATGACAGAGCCAATTTTGAAATGTCAAAATATCTGTTTCTCTTATCATAACTCAAATGGTGAAACCAGAGCCTTGACTAATATATCATTTCAGGTAAATAAAGGAGAATTGTTGGCAATCGTTGGACCAAGTGGCTGTGGAAAATCTACGCTTCTATCCATTATAGCAGGATTGCTTAAGCCAGAATCCGGGGAAATTTTTATGAATGAACAGGAAAATCTGAAAATAGGATATATGCTCCAACAGGATCATCTGCTGGAATGGCGTACCATATGGAAGAATGTGCTTTTAGGACCTGAAATCACTAAAACACTGACGAAAGAAAAGGAAGATCTAGCCTACAAGCTTTTATCAGATTACGGACTACTTAAATTCAAAGATAAGCGCCCCGGCGAATTATCAGGTGGTATGAAGCAACGGGCAGCTCTAATCAGAACAATGGTTATGGAACCTGGTCTGCTTCTTTTGGATGAACCTTTCAGTGCTTTAGATTACCAGACCCGACTGATGGTTTCCGCTGACATTGGAAACATTATCAGAAAATCTGGCATTACTGCCATTTTGATTACCCATGATCTATCAGAGGCAATTTCATTAGCAGACAGGATAATTGTGCTTACACGACGTCCTGCTACCGTAAAAAACGATATACCCGTTCATCTTACACTCCCGGAAGACTCCCTGCTTTCCGCAAGAAGCGCTCCCGAATTTAATAGTCTTTTCACTTTATTATGGAAGGAGATTTCTGATGAATATTGTGGAGAAAACTGCTGACATTTCTGCATCTCAAAAACTCTATCTGAAAATGCACCGACGTCATCATCATATTGTTACTTTGATGCGCTTACTCGTTTTAATTTTATTCCTTGTGTTGTGGGAATATTCCGGCCGTGCAGGAATCATTGATACTTTTTTCTTTAGCAGCCCCAGCATGATTGTATCCTTTTTTATCAAAATGCTTTTGGATGGTTCTTTCTTTTTGCACACCGGCATTACATTACTCGAAACGCTATTTAGTTTCCTACTGATTACCTTAATTTCCATGCTTGCAGCTACCGTGCTATGGTATTCCAAGACCTTTTCTGAAATTTTAGAACCTTATCTTGTAATTTTAAACAGCCTGCCAAAGTCTGCTCTTGCTCCCCTTTTTATTGTATGGCTTGGAACCGGAATCAACACCATTATTGTCGCTGGCGTTTCGGTTGCTATCTTTGGTTCTATTATCAGTCTTTACACCGGCTTTAAACACGTAGATAATGAAAAATTGAAACTGATATACACACTGGGAGGTAATAGATTTTCAGCATTCTGTATTGTCGTACTGCCCTCTTCCATTCCAACAATTCTAAGTAACATGAAAGTAAATATCGGTCTGGCACTTGTAGGTGTAATCATCGGTGAATTTCTTGCTGCAAGAAAAGGACTTGGTTATTTGATCATCTATGGTTCCCAGGTCTTCCAGCTCAATATGGTAATCACTTCCATCTTTATTTTATGTGTGATTGCCATGGGGTTATACCAATGCATCCAATGGACAGAACATCTCTATAAAAAAAGAACATAAAAAAAGAGCTACTGAGGGGATTCGAACCCCTGACCTGCTGATTACGAATCAGCTGCTCTACCGACTGAGCCACAGTAGCATCAAGTGATATTATAACGTCAGCAGTTGCTTTTTGCAAGAAAAAAATATAACGAGCTTGCCCACTGCAAAACAACACAGTGGGCAAACTTTATATTTACATGTGACAAAATTGTTATTTGTCCAGATGAATGTCCATCTGAGGAAAAGGAATCCGAATTTGGGCGTCATCCAGTGCATATTTAATTGCCTCTGTTAATCTCCACTTGGTTTCCCAGTAATCCTCCTGCATCGACCAACACCTTACAATCAGATTCACGCTGCTTTCACCAAGATTATCTACAAACACCCGCATTTCCTTTTCTTGCATAACTGCCAGATCATTTTTGAGAACCTCCTCAATTACTTTTCTGGCCTGTCTGATATCTTCCTCATAGGCGATCCCTACTGGAATATCAATTCTTCTGTCCTTACTTCTGGTAACATTGGTGATGGTACCATTTGCCAGTATCCCATTTGGCAACACAATCAGCTTATGCTCCAACGTAATCAGCTGTGTGTAAAAAATATCTACTGCTTCGACAGTTCCTTCATTTCCCTGACTGTCTACAATATAATCTCCTGCTGAAAAAGGCTTTAAAATAAGTAGTAATACGCCACCGGCAAGATTGCTAAGGCTTCCCTGTATCGCCAGACCTACTGCAACACCAGCAGAACCTAGAATAGCCAAGATACTTGCAGCATCTACACCCATTTGTGAAGCAATTGTAAAAATAAGCAACAGATACATCCCAAACTTTACCAAAGAATCTATAAAGCGTGACGCCCCGTCATCTATACGGCTTCGTAAAAGAGTTCTTTTGATAATACGTCGAATCAGCTTAATCAGTTGCATTCCTATTATGAAAAGCAACGCTGCTAAAACAACCCTCAGTCCAAGATGAAATGCTTTTTCAGGAAGCTGTTCCAGAAACTGCTCAATTACTCCCATTTCTATTTCTGCGTCTAATGCCTCAAGTTCCATTTAAATGCTCCTTATTTTTTCTTTTTAGATGTGGCAGTTGTTTTCAATAATGCTTCCTCTTCTTGACGTTTTGCCTCTGCCTTTTCCTTTTCCTTCTGTGCTTTCTGGAGCTCTTCTAAAGCCTTTTTTTCTGCTTCTTTTGCTCTTGCTTCCGCTTCTTTTGCCTGTCTTTTAGCTTCTTCTGCCTCTTCTTTAGCCTTTAATGCTTCTGCTTTGGCAACCTCTGCTTCCTGTCTGGCTTTCTCTGCCCTTGCTTCTGCTGCAAGCTTCTCTTTTTTCTTGGCAATCTGCATTTTTTCCTTTTCCGTATAAGGAACATATGCGAAAATACTAACTGACAAAGGTGCACTTGTCATTTTAAAGGAATAAGGTTTACCATCTGTCTCTTCTTCCTCCACATACTTTGCTCTGCCATTAACTCTTCCCAGTCCTCCATAACATTTCGCATCTGTATTTAGTATTTCCTTGTATTTTCCCTCCAGAGACACTCCAATTACAAACTCCTGCTCTACATTTGCAAAGTTCACCACTACCACCAAGGTATCTTCCGGTTTTTCTGCCTTTCGTATAAAGGACACCATGCACTTCTCATTAGAAATACAATTAATCCATTCAAATCCATCAGGGTTTGTATCTCTAGAATAGAGCGCTGGTTTTTCACGATAGAGCTTATTTAGGTCTTTAACCAGATTTTGTACTCCTTTGTGAGAATCATATTGAAGTATCGCCCACTCTGTTTCTCTGGTTTCATCAAATTCCCTGAATTCTGCAATGTCCTGCCCCATAAATAAGAGTTTCTTCCCAGGATGAGTCATCATATATGCATAGGTTGCGCGAAGATTTGCAAATTTATCTTCAAGAACACCAGGCATCTTACCCACCATAGTTGCTTTGCCATGAACTACTTCATCATGGGAAAATACCAGCATAAAATTCTCACTATATGCATAAATCATGCTAAACGTTAATTCATTGTGATGATGTGCCC
>CAMBLS010000063.1 GCA_945868485.1 uncultured Lachnospiraceae bacterium
TTGGCAATTTTTTCTTTATGAAATGTTTATTTTCCTGCCTTGCCATTTGTAAATCTGTGTCGTATAATAACATGGCATGTCGAAACATACCAATTACATTATAAATAGGTACAAACACATAAGCTTTTACATAAAACGAGATACATAGAAAGGCGGTATTTTATGAACGCTGAGCATTATACCTTGGGTATTGACATTGGTTCTACAACTGTCAAAATTGCCATTTTAAATGATGCGCATAACATTATATTTTCTGACTATAAGCGACACTTTGCCAATATCCGGGAAACTCTTTCCGATTTGCTTAAGGAAGCCTTCGACAAGCTTGGAAACATCAATATTCATCCTATGATTACAGGTTCCGGTGGGCTTACTCTGGCTAACCATTTACAGGTTCCCTTTGTTCAGGAGGTCATTTCCGTTGCCACTGCATTAAAGGAGCTTGCCCCCAAAACAGATGTTGCTATTGAGTTGGGCGGGGAGGATGCAAAAATTATTTATTTTGAGGGTGGCAATGTGGAGCAGCGTATGAATGGTATCTGTGCCGGAGGTACAGGCTCTTTTATTGACCAGATGGCTTCTCTCCTGCAGACCGACGCTACCGGATTAAATGAGTATGCTAAGAATTATCATTCCCTCTATACCATTGCAGCAAGATGTGGTGTATTTGCCAAATCTGACATCCAGCCCCTGATTAATGATGGGGCAACTAAAGAAGATTTGTCCGCATCCATCTTTCAGGCAGTAGTCAACCAGACCATCAGTGGACTTGCCTGTGGAAAACCCATTCGCGGGCATGTTGCTTTTTTAGGAGGTCCTCTGCACTTCCTTTCTGAGCTTAAGGCGGCATTTATCCGCACCTTAAAACTGGATGATAATCATATCGTCGAAACAGATTATTCCCATCTCTTTGCGGCAATTGGCTCTGCTTTAAATGCCAAAGAAGAGATTTCCTATTCCATGGAAGAAATGGTTTCAAAACTTTCCGGCGATATTAAAATGGAATTTGAAGTAGAACGCATGGAGCCTTTATTTGCCTCCACCTCAGAATATGAAAGCTTTAAGACACGTCATTCCAAACATCATGTGCATACCGGAGAGCTTTCCTCCTATCATGGCAACTGCTTCCTTGGCATTGATGCTGGAAGTACCACTACCAAAGTTGCCCTTGTGGGAGAAGACGGATCTCTCCTTTATTCTTTCTACAGCAGCAATGATGGTAGCCCCTTAAAAACTGCAATCCGTGCCATTAAAGACATTTACTCAAAGCTACCGGAGGATGTGAATATTGTCCGTTCCTGCTCCACCGGTTACGGCGAAGCGTTAATGAAAGCTGCCTTCCTCCTTGATGATGGGGAGGTGGAAACTGTTGCCCACTACTATGCCGCTGCATTTTTTGATCCTAAGGTAGACTGTATCCTTGACATCGGTGGTCAGGATATGAAATGTATTAAGATCAAAAATCAAACTGTAGACAGTGTGCAGCTGAATGAGGCATGCTCATCTGGCTGTGGTTCCTTCATTGAAACCTTTGCCAAGTCCTTAAATTACAGCGTGGAGGACTTTGCCCATGCTGCACTTTTTGCAGAGCATCCCATTGATCTTGGTACCAGATGTACCGTATTCATGAATTCCAAGGTAAAGCAGGCCCAGAAGGAAGGTGCTTCTGTGCCCGATATTTCTGCCGGTCTTGCTTACTCAGTCATCAAGAATGCCCTGTTTAAGGTAATCAAGGTGTCAGATGCCTCTGCCCTTGGTCGAAACATCGTGGTACAGGGAGGTACCTTCTATAATGATGCAGTCCTTAGAAGCTTCGAAAAAATTGCCGGCTGTGAGGCTATCCGCCCTGATATTGCAGGTATTATGGGTGCCTTTGGTGCTGCATTAATTGCCCGTGAACGCTTTAACGAAGGCTATGAAACCTCCATGCTTTCCTTTGAAAAGATCAATACCCTTCAGTTTGAAACCAGCATGGCGAAATGTAAAGGCTGCACCAACAGCTGTCGTCTGACCATTAATAAGTTTACAGGCGGACGTCAGTATATTTCCGGAAATCGGTGCGAGCGTGGTCTTGGGAAACAGAAAAATGAAAATGGTGTTCCCAATCTGTTTGACTATAAGCTGAAACGTATTTTTGGCTATGAGCCCCTTGCTGCTGACGAGGCACCTCGCGGAACCGTAGGAATTCCCAGGGTACTCAATATGTATGAGAATTATCCATTTTGGGCTACATTCTTTACCAGGCTTGGATATCGGGTAGTGCTTTCTCCCCTTTCCAATCGCAAGATTTACGAGTTGGGCATTGAATCCATTCCAAGTGAATCAGAGTGTTACCCTGCCAAGCTGGCACATGGACATGTGAGCTGGCTGATTAATCAGAAGGTAGACTTTATCTTCTACCCTGCTCTGTTCTATGAGCGCAACGAGTTCGAAGATGCAAATAATCATTATAATTGTCCGATTGTCACTTCCTACTCTGAAAACATTAAAAATAACGTTGAGGAAATCGGCAGAGGTGAAGTCACCCTTCGTAATCCTTTTATGTCCTTTAGAGATTTAAAGACCGTAACAGAGGCTCTTGTCAAGGAGTTTAAGGAACTTCCTGTTTCTGAGGTTATGGAAGCGGCACGTCTTGCCTGGGATGAGCTCGCCAATGCCCGAAAGGACATGCAAAAAAAAGGAGAAGAAGTTCTTGCTTACTTAAAGGAAACCGGTAAACGTGGAATCGTTCTTGCGGGACGTCCCTACCACATTGATCCGGAGATCAATCATGGTATTCCTGAGCTGATTACTTCCTACGATATTGCGGTTCTTACAGAGGACTCCATTTCCCATCTTGCTAAACCGGAACGCCCTTTGATTGTATCAGATCAATGGATGTACCATTCCAGACTTTACGCTGCCGCAAGCTATGTGAAAACAGTGGAAAATCTGGATTTGATCCAGCTGAATTCTTTTGGATGCGGGCTGGATGCTGTTACAACGGATCAGGTAAATGATATCCTGACAGGTTCCGACAAGATTTATACCTGTCTGAAGATTGATGAAGTAAATAATCTTGGTGCAGCAAAAATCAGAATTCGTTCCCTGCTCTCTGCAATCCGTGTGAAGGAAAAGCAGAACAAACAGCGCACCATCCGCTCATCTGCCATTACCAAGGTACAGTTTACAGAGGAAATGCGCAAAGACTATACCATTTTGTGCCCACAGATGTCGCCAATCCATTTTGACATTTTAGAGCCTGCTTTTAATGCCTGTGGTTACCACTTTGAGGTTCTTTCCAATGACAACAGACACGCTGTTGACGTGGGACTTAAGTTTGTAAATAATGATGCCTGCTACCCTTCTCTTATGGTAGTTGGACAGATTATGGATGCCCTGCTTTCCGGAAAGTATGACTTAAATAAAGTGGCTGTCATTATGACCCAGACCGGTGGGGGATGCCGTGCAACCAACTATGTTGGATTTATCCGCAGGGCACTTGAAAAGGCAGGAATGCCACAGATTCCCGTTATATCCCTGAATCTTGGCGGCATTGAAACGAATCCTGGATTTCACATGAATCTTGAGCTTTTAATGCGTGCTGCTTACGGCGCCGTATTTGGAGATATTTTTATGCGCTGTATATACCGTATGCGCCCTTATGAGAAGGAAAAAGGAAGTGTAAAAGCTTTGCATCAAAAATGGCTGAAAAGATGTCAGGAATTTGTATCTGCAAAGCACATGAACTTCTTTACCTTCCAAAAGATGTGCCGACAGATTGTGGAGGAATTTGATGCTGTTCCTATTACCGATGAAGTAAAACCCCGTGTAGGCATTGTAGGCGAAATTCTGGTCAAGTTTGCTCCCGCTGCCAACAATCATCTGGTAGAGCTGCTTGAATCCGAAGGCGCCGAAGCTGTGGTTCCTGATCTTTTAGACTTTATGCTTTATTGCTTCTACAATCAGATTTATAAGGCACAGGAACTGGGCACAAGCAAAAAAACAGCTCTAATCTCTCGGATTGGAATTAACGCTCTTGAATTTTTACGCAGCAGTGCTTCCAAAGCACTTTCAAGGAGTCAACATTTTACTCCTGCTACCAGTATTTATGAGACTGTCGAAAATGCAAAATCAATTGTGTCCATTGGTAATCAGACTGGAGAAGGCTGGTTTTTGACCGGTGAAATGATTGAATTAATTCATGGCGGTGTAAATAACATTGTATGTACACAGCCTTTTGCCTGCCTTCCTAATCATGTGGTGGGAAAAGGTGTCATCAAAGAACTGCGCAAACAGTATCCTTTAAGCAATATCGTTGCCATTGACTATGATCCTGGTGCCAGTGAAGTCAATCAGCTCAATCGAATTAAGCTGATGCTCTCCACCGCCCAGAAAAATTTAAAGAACGAAGGAAACCGTCTATGATTAAACAGGAAATCAACGAACTCAAAAGACTCTACACTCCCAGCAACTGCTCTATTACACGCATTTGTGGGTGTTATGTGGATGGCGAAAAGAATAAAAAAACACAGTTTAAAGAGGCTTTTCTCTCTCTCCCAGAAGAAGAAATATTTAAATATTTTGAATTGCTGAGAAAAACTCTTTCCGGTACAGTTGGCAAAAATATGTTAAATCTGGAATTTCCACTTTCCAGCGAAGAAGAAGGCGGTACTCAGGAATTTCTTTTACGCCTTCGAAATAGCAAGTTAAAAGATGATGCTCTGTTGGATGAATTTTATGATCGGGTAATCGGATCTTACGAATATGTGGGCAACTACCTGATACTTCTAATCCACGATGCCTATGATGTACCCGGCAAGACATTGGACGGTCTGACCATGGATGATGCTTCCGATACGGTATTTGAATATATCCTTTGCTGCATCTGCCCTGTCAATCTTTCCAAGCCGGGACTCAGCTATAATGCGGAAATCAATGAATTTCATAACAGGGTTCGTGACTGGATTGTAGAGATGCCGGAAACCGGATTTTTATTTCCCAGCTTTAATGACAGATGTACTGATATTCACAGCACTCTCTATTATTCCAAGAATCCTGAAGAGGCACATTCTGAATTTGTGGATGGCATATTAGGTGCGGTTCTGCCTTTGTCTGCCGGCAGTCAGAAAGAAACCTTTCAGGCTCTGATTGAGGAAACCTTAGGTGAAGAAGCGGAATACGAAATTGTAAAAAACATTCATGAAAATCTCACTGAAATGATTGAAGAGCATAAAGAGATTCCAGAGCCTCTTATGTTAGACAAGCAGCAGGTTAAAAATCTGTTTGAAAAAAGCGGTGTTCAGGAAGAAAAACTAAATGATTTTGATAAGCTCTATGACACAGCTGCCGGGGAACACACCTCTCTCATGGTAAATAATGTGGCAAACACAAGGACTTTTGAGGTAAAAACTCCCGATGTGGTGGTAAAGGTCAATCCTGACAGGGCAGATCTTGTTAACACTATGACTTTGGAAGGAAAACGTTGTCTGGTTATAGAAATTAATGATCATGTAGAAGTAAATGGAATTGCCATAAAAACATCAGGGGACTGCTAAGCAGCCCCCTTTTCTTATTCTGTAAATAAATCCTTATACCATTTCAACGAATCAACATATGCATCATAAACCGGATCCATGCTAATCTCATTTAATACCATCAGCCTTGAAACCTCTTGCCAATTTCCCTTCTCATACTGAATGACAAAATCAAGAATTGGCGCTAAACTTCCCTTATGTTCAATCAATGCATCACTGATTTCTTTGGACACCTTAACCATTTTAAGTGCTTCTTCCATAGGTTTATTCAAAATTAAATCCAGTACGGAAAATAATCCCATCAGGAAAAGCTCTGATTCCTGCATTTTCATTTCAAAGACAGAAGCAAGATTTTCTGCAAATTTTGCACGAAGTAAAGATACTCTTGTTATCTCATTAGGCTTATCTGCATAAAGCTTGTTAGCTACTGCGGTGTTAATCCATTTCTTCAGTTCACGCTGTCCAAGCATTGCCGCTGCATGTCTGATAGAAGTGATTTCGGAGTTTACAGACATTCTATTTACCATTTTCAACAGGGAAATAACAAGCGCTGTATCCCGTCCGATAATATCCGCTGCCTTGGTCAGTTCAAAGTCGCTGGCATTTACCATATTAAGCAGCTCTATGTAATTCACCTTTAAAGGCGTTACTTCTGTTTCTCCACGGGTTACGGGAACACGGTAAAACTCTCCTTCATAGAGTTCGTATCCACCTTCCTGCTTCAGTTCTTCAAAAATCTCCTGTGTCTGAATATTTCCTGCACACAATTTAATATTAGGATATACTTTTGAAAAGTAAATTTTGGCCTTAGTAATATCAATTTTCTTGTGGTCCAGCAGAATATAATCCATCAGAAGAAGAATTTCACGATAAACCTCAAAGTTCTGCACTGCCAGTTTACGGATTGCCAACTTAAATCCAAACTTTTTCAGTTCCTTTAATCGATTAATATAAATTTCCTTTGGTAAAATAGTATTATCCAAAAGTAAGACAATACGCTCTCGAGCAGTTTGACACTGAGCATCTATATCCGAAAAGAGAGAAATATTATTTACTGCTACAAATACCTCTTTTCCATCGGAAATGGTTTCAATTCCAACGCTTCGAATCATATCAAGCCCCGGTATCTGTGATGCTCCGTCATTCTGCCCGGTTCCCTGCAGGCTTGGATTCAAAAACAGATTTTTCTTTTGCGCAAACAATGAATACGCACGCACGCTCATATTTTCGTCAAATAAAGGAATTAAAGTTACAAGCATATGTTTCTCCTTCTTGTGCATGTTATTTTATACTATATTATAAGTTTACAACATCTGTGTGTTATTCACAATCTTTTATTTAGTCAAATCCACCAGCTTACCCATAATCTCACTAATGTCTTTAATCAGAATTGCATTATCTTCTTCCGCTTTCATGGTCTCGTCTGCATGTGCGGATACCTCTTCTGAAATAGCAGAAATAGTCTGAACCGAATCTACGATTGTTTGATTAGCTTCCTTTAATTCACAGACTGCCTTCTCAAGGCTTGCCATGTTACTGCGGACATTTAATGTATTGGTCTGAATTGTTTGAAAGCTTTCTGCCGCACTTAAAACGCCTTGTTTCTCATTATTAATTCCTGTAATCATTTCAGAAATTACTGTTACCACTTCTCTGATTGCCTTAGAAACATTATCAATCAGATCCGTAATATTCACAGTTGCTTCCTTCGTTCTGGTTGCCATTCCTGAAATTTCAGATGCCACCACAGAAAATCCTTTTCCAGCTTCACCTGCTCTGGCTGCTTCAATACTTGCATTTAATGCCAGAAGACTTGTCTGTGAGGTGATTCCGCTGATCAGCTCTACAATGGTATTCATCTCCTCTATGTAATGATCCAATGCCTCAAGCTTGGCATTTACCTCAACACCATTTGAAACGGATGTCTCTACCTCTGTCACTAAAAGCTTTACATCGTTACTGCCTGTTTCAAGTGCAATAAGTGTCTGCCCCATTTTTTCATTAATCTGGGCAGTTTCCTCATCTACCTGATTTACCTTATTCTGAATAGCTTCAGTCTGCATCCTCTGATTCTGTACATGCTCTGCTGTATCGGATGCACCCTCTGCCAACTCTCCCATTGCCTGTTTGGTGACTTTAGAGGTCTCACTTAGCTTTTCGACTCTGACATTTATTTTCTCAATTCCGTCCGTAAGTTTTTCTGCCAATTCAGAGTTTGCTTTCAGTAAGCTTTCTGTCTTTTCCTGTGAAATACTGATTTCCTCAAGCTTCTGGCTGGAATTTTGCTTTAAGGTCCTTACAGTGATAATTGAATAAACCCCTACCAGAATCATAATTACAACCTGAATAACTGCCGAATCTCTTCCCTGATAACCAAACATGCCTGTCTTTGCACCTGCTATGGTCACAATGATACTTTCCAGGATAGTCCCAATGTTGAGTTTTATAAGAAAAGATACATCCGTATAAATTGTCATCACAAATATGAGTGGAATAACAAACATATAAACCAGACTGTTTATAGCAGTAAACAAACAAATTGTATAAAAAATGGCAAACCCAACTGCCGCTATATGCTTTATGATATGGCTTTCCTTGTTTCTTTTCCAACAGATTTTCTCTGCTACTATCGGTGCAATTCCTATCAACGTCATCACAACCGCATAAACAGGTGAAACCAAACCGTCTGTCACCTGCAAGAAAAAGAAGATAGCCACTACCAAAACACTAATCAGATGTGCTTGTATTGTTACTTTATTATTCCTTTGCAGTTCACTTACCATCTTTGTCTCCATGGTTCCTTCCTCATTTCTCTATTAAGTATAATACAGTTATTATCTAATATTTTATATCAATTTTTCCAAAAAGTAAAATGCTTTATAGGTTTGAAATTATTCAAAATATATTATAATATAATTAATATATTGATACTATTTTTTTATTTAAAGGAGCTTGTATGCCATGTCAAAAGATTACTTAACTGAATTTCTCCCTGATCTGAATGAATTCAGAGACAAAACCATGAAATTCCACAACAAAGAAATTTCTGTTTCAGAATACAAGGGCTTTTCCGGTGGATTTGGAAGCTACGCACAGCGAGGTGGTGAAAAGCATATGCTCCGGCTGCGTATGGCTGGCGGCAGGCTTACCAAAGATCGTCTTTCTTTTATCATTCAAAGCTGTGAAAAATATCACATCGATAAAATTAAAATAACTACCTGTCAGTCCATCCAGCTGCATAATCTGGAGGCTGAAGATTTATGTGAAATCATTGAAGAAGCATGGACAGCTGGTATGATTTCAAGAGGTGGCGGTGGAGACTTTCCACGTAACGTTATGGCTTCTCCATTATCCGGTCTGCAAAAGGATGAGAATTTCAATGTATTACCCTATGCAGAAGCTGCTGGTGAATACCTTATGGGCTTCATAAAAGCAGTAAAATTTCCCCGTAAGTTAAAGGTATGCTTCTCCAATTCACCGGCAAATGAACCTCATGCAACCTTCCGTGATCTTGGATTTGTAGCCAATCCAAATGGAACCTTTGATGTCTATATTGCCGGTGGTCTTGGTGTCAAACCTCTGCTCGGAATTTGTGTTGCCAAGGCTGTTGACCCATCCCAGATTCTATATTACATCAAAGCCATGGTAGATACCTTTGTCACCTATGGAAATTATGAAAACCGTGGAAAATCACGAACCCGATTTTTGCAGGAAACGCTGGGACAAGATGGTTTAATCAAGGCATATCAGGAGAAGCTTCAGGAGGCCTTAACCGATCCTTCATTGACACTTAAGCTTCCAGCCTTTGAAATGAATAAAAAGGGTGACGGAGAAACAATTTCTGACAAACGAATCATTCCCCAGAAGCAGGAGGGATTATTCTCTGTGTTTTACCAGCCTATCGGCGGCGATTTGACGCCTTCCAAGCTCACACAGCTTTATCATTTAATTGAGTCTATGGATGATTTGGAAATCAGACTCACTCCTTCCGAAGGGCTTTATGTGGTAAACTGCACTGCCAAAGAAGCCAGACAGGTACTTGAACTGACATCAGACGGGGCTCAGACTCTATTTGAAACATCGGTTGCCTGTGTAGGCGCCACTGTCTGTCAGGTCGGAATCGGAGATTCCAACGCCCTGTTAAAGAGTTGTGTGGAGGCTGTACGCAAAGAGAATTTTGCTGACGGTGTACTGCCTCAAATTCATATTTCTGGATGTCCCTCATCCTGTGGTACACATCAGATTGGCGCACTGGGATTCCGTGGCGGTATGAAACAGACGCCGGAAGGTCCCAAGCCTGCCTTTGCAATTTTTGAAGGTGGCTGTGAATATCAGGGATGCGAGATTATCTCCGAGATGGGAAAATCCATCCTCACCACAGAGATACCTGCTTTCCTCATAGAACTGGGAAAGATGGTTTCCTCTGAACATACTGTTTATGAGGTATGGATTAAATCAAATCATGACAAGCTGGAACAGCTGATTGAAAAATATACAGCATAAGTATTTAAAATAAGGCAGTGTCCTCTCGATCAGGATACTGCCTTTATCAATATGCTAAAGAAATCCTCTTCCATTCTAACCCATCCATCTCTTTCCATGAACAAACACACAGGGTATATCCTGACAGAGTACTTTGTTCTGCGAAATATGCAGTTACATCTGTGTCAATAATTCTATGATTCCCCCAATCGATTTCAAAAGAATCAAGCCCCTGCCCCATCCCTCTTCCGGTCAGCTTCACATAGCTTTCTTTGATGCTCCACATTCTGAAAAACAATTCTTCCTTTTTAGATCCCCAGCTTGCATTCAACATAAGATTTTCCTGATGAGTAAAGAATCTCTCTGCAATCCCTTCCCTGGCATCTGTCATCTTCTGCACATCCACTCCCACCGGTGTATCAGACAGTGCACAACATACATACTCTCCTGAGTGGGATAGATTAAAATATAACTGCGGATAATCCTTAAGATATGGCTTCCCGCTTTCTTCATACAGAATTTTGAATGCATCTGTAGTTTCCGGTAAAAGACCAAGCTCCATGCATAACGCATCATGCAACAGACAGCCTGCATAAAAAGAGAGCTTTTTTCCCTCTGCGCTTTTTATTCGGTGAAGCTGTTCTCTTCTCTTTTCTTCCATTTGATAGATATGAGATAAGAAGGTGCCTTCCTCCAAAAAGGGAGACACCTTCGCATAATATACTTTAATCATATGATTCCTTATTTAAGCGGATTTTTGTAAAATTCCACAAATTCCGTATAGCCTTCCTTCATCAACTGTTCCTTTTGGAATTTCTTATTCTTATTCATCCGCACTACCAGAACCTGTTTTCCATCCTTTCGTGCTTCCTGTGCTTTTGCAATCACCTTACAAAGCTCCTCACCCGGTAATCCCTTTTCCAGCAGATATGCCACCTTTTCAGGCTGGGAAGGTACTTTAAATCCGCTTTCCAAGAGAAGCAGGATAATTCTTTCAAACCCGATAGAAAATCCGCAGGCAGGGACATCATTACCTGTAAACTTGCCAACCATCTTGTCATATCTTCCGCCACCTCCGCAGCTTCCGCCAAATTCAGGCATTGCAATTTCAAAAATGGTTCCTGTATAGTAGGACATTCCACGCACAAGTGTAGGATCAAAAACAAGTTCAAAATCAGAGCACTTAGTCGCACGTACACTCTCCATAATCTCGTCAAGACTTACCTTAACCTCTTCTTCAAGAAATTCTCCAAGCTCCCCTGCCAGAAATTCCAGACCATTAGCGGAAGTTTCCATTCCTTTAAACAGTGCAAGATATTTATCCACGCTTTCCTTTGCAAAGCCATTCTCTAAAAGTTCCGCTTCTACACCTGGAAGACCAATTTTATCCATCTTATCCAGTGTGATAAATACACTGTCATAGCTTTCTTCTGGGAAACCGCTGTAAGCAGCCATTGCTTTTAAAATTCTTCTTTCATTAATTCTAATCTGGAAGTTTTTAAACCCAAGCTTCCCAAGGGTTGTGGTGGTTGCAAGAATCAGCTCGATTTCAGCCAGATTAGAAGGCTCTCCCAGAATGTCAATGTCACACTGCATGAACTGACGATAACGTCCTCTCTGAGGTCTGTCCGCCCTCCATACATTTCCCATCTGAAGTGCTTTAAAAGGACTTGGAAGCTCATTGGCATGGTTAGAATAAAATCGTACCAGCGGCACGGTCAAGTCATAGCGTAACCCTCCATCCACCAAATCCTTTTCACTTTCTGCAGTTTCCAGATTTAGTTTTTCACCTCTTTTTAAAATTTTAAAAATCAGCTTTTCATTTTCTCCACCCTGCTTATTACTTAAATTTTCAATATTCTCAACACAGGGCGTTTCAATAGAGGTAAATCCAAATTTTCCATAGGTTTCCTTAATTACGCTAATCACATAATCACGAATCTGCATCTCCTCAGGAAGAATATCCTTCATACCGGTAACCGGTTTTTTGCTTAGTGCCATAATACTTACTCCTATCTTTGCTACTAGTTATGCCTTCTGCAATTTTGCACATTTTCTGATTTTCTTATCTTACTGTTTTGAAAGCTCATACAGAATATTTACACAGGTATCTATTCCAAGAGTGGAAGAATTCAGACAAATATCATAGGAATCTGCTACACCAAATTCCGTATTTGTGTAATATGCGCAGTATTTCTTTCTTGCTCTGTCAATCGTATGAATCTCTTCGCTGATCTTTGCCTCTGTGGCATCCGGCATTTTCGCTTTCATATGCTCCATACGC
>CAMBLS010000064.1 GCA_945868485.1 uncultured Lachnospiraceae bacterium
GGAAGTACGTCCGAGGGACATAGCTGCACCGTTCTGCTCCTTAACGGAACATAAGTATCCGAAGTATGTCCACTGAATAGCTTCCTGAACGTTAGCAGCGTGCTTGGAAATGTCACAGCCATAAGATGACGCCATTTCCTTCATCATTTTAAGAGCAACCATCTGCTCGGAAAGCTCCTCACGAAGACGGATAACGTCATCTGTCATAACACGTCCTGTGGAATCCTTCTGTGCCTGTTTGTCTTCAATCAGTCTGTCGATACCATACAAAGCAACACGTCTGTAGTCACCGATGATACGTCCACGTCCGTAAGCATCCGGAAGACCTGTGATGATGTGTGCGGAACGGCAAGCTCTCATCTCTGCATTGTAAGCATCGAAGCATCCTGCATTGTGGGTTTTTCTGTGTGTTGAGAAGAACTCGCTGATTTCAGGATCTACTTCATAACCGTTGTCAGCGCAAGCCTTTTCTGCCATTCTGATACCGCCGTAAG
The DNA here is from genome assembly GCA_945868485.1 of uncultured Lachnospiraceae bacterium. Lineage (GTDB taxonomy): Bacteria > Bacillota > Clostridia > Lachnospirales > Lachnospiraceae > Suilimivivens. The sequence continues at coordinate 495 of CAMBLS010000064.1, forward strand.
GCTGAAGAGAACGCTTGAAAGGCTTGTCAGTCTGGAAACCAACGATTGTTTCCTTAGACTTGTCTAAGTAGCCAGGAGCGTGTGAAGTGATAGTAGATACAACCTTGGTATCCATATCAAGAACACCGCCTGCTTCTCTTTCTTTCTTCTGCAGGTCAAGCACCATCTGCCATAAGTCTTTTGTGTTCTGTGTAGCGTCAGCTAAGAAGGATTCATCACCATCATAAGGATGATAGTTTCTCTGGATAAAGTCACGTACGTTGACTTCTTTGTCCCACTTGCCGCCTACAAACTCGTTCCATTCTGGTCTCATTTTGTGTAAGCCTCCTAATTTAAATTTGTTTGATTTATTTGTGCATAAAATTATGCTATTACCGTACCATTATTATATGTTAGAAAGTCATTTGCAGTCAAGGCGCACAGTGTACTTTTTTATGAACATAATGTAGATTTAAAGCCCTCAAAACCAACTTATATCTGGTTTGTTTTTTCAATCATGGAGGTAATGGTTTCGATGCTCTCACCTACCTGTTCGACAAAGCCCTGAATATTCTCACTGCGGGCAGAATTTTCACGTACATCTTCGATCGTCTTGTTGATTATGTCTGTTAAGGCATTGATACTGTCTGTAAATCCGTTTAAGGTATCGTTGATTTCACTGATGGACTGATTGATGGAAGCGTCATTCTGCTGGGCGTTGGCAACGGAACCTTTGGATTCATCAGAAAGGTTACGAATATTGGATGCGACCACTGCAAATCCTCGTCCTGCTTCACCGGCTCTGGCTGCTTCGATACTTGCATTAAGGGAAAGGAGGTTGATGCTCTGTGCAATTTTTTCAACATTCTTTGACATTTCCCTGTAATTATCTACATTTACATTAATATCTTTCATAGTTCCAAGAATTGCATCATTAAGCTCAATCAAACTGGACAGGTAATCGACTACCTTGCCCATTTCATCACTGTTTCGCCTGCCTGATTCTCCGATGACTGTGGCCTCAGCCTGCACCTCGTTTACCCGGAGCTTTAAATCTGCAACTACACGTTCCAGTTCCTGGGTAATTTCATGCACCTGCTCGTTGGATTTAGCAATCTGTTTACGTTCTTCCATAAGTTGATTCATCATATAGGGATGGCAGTTTTCTGGATAATTCAGCCCCCGGGCAATGGCTTTTGCCATATCGGCACAGCTGCGGAATCCACATGCATGACAATCAATGTGACGCTGACTGTCAGTCTTTTTCCCAAGAATATTAAATGCTTCTTCAAGTTGGGCCTTGCTGACAGCAATTTTTTCTACTTTTTCGGGAGTATATGTACGGAAAAAATCTTCCAACTTCAATTCCTTATCAAATTTTGCAAACTGCTTGTCTTTGCCTTTTTTGGTGGCTTTCATACGCTCTTTGTGGGTGTACTGCTCTACACTGTGCATAACGGAGTTCATCTGCATAAAGTTATAATCCTGCCCCACAGCAGGTCCCTCGTTGCAGCCAAATTCACAGTTCAGGACATCAAGAATTTGAGGTTTATAGATATCCTTTTCCACCATGTATTTTTCGAGCTCACGATAAACATTGGCAGGGCCTTCGATATTTAAAATCTCCAGATTGGGATTGTGGTATAAAAGGTTGGTGGCAAGTCCACCGGGTCTGGGATAGATTGCTCCCTCAAGACCAGGTTCCATATCAAATTCAAATTCAGAGTAAATTTTAATATCCGGTAGATTGATTCCGTTTTCGGCAAAATAGCGTTTTAAATGATCCATGGTCACATTGTATTGGACAAGACCAGTCTGGCGGAATTCATCGCCTTTGCCGATACAAGGGGAAATTGCTGCAATTTTTCCGGTGTAATTCATATACTTGCGTAAGTAAATGACCTCGCAGAGCATTGGACTGTGAATAGGGGATAGATTTTCAAGCAGCTTTGGCCTGTGTTTTAGAACATAATTAACAATGACTGCACAGGGCTGTGTCATCAGTTTGACATCGGGGTGTTGCTCTAAATATCGCAAATGTGCCCAAGTACAGATATCGGCACCATATGCCACATCGTAGACTCCCGCTACCCCTGCGTTGCGAAGCCATTGCAATGCATGACGCCAGTTGCCATCAAAGGCGATTTTAATGGCAGGCGCTACAATAACAGCAATTTTTTCTCCTTTTTTAAGGTCATCCAAAAAGCGCTGCATGTCGTCTTCAAAGGTTCTAGCATGATGACTGCAGGCATCAATACATGCACCACATTTGATACATTTGTTCTCATCAATTTCTATAACAAGATTGCCGTTGTCATCTTTGACGATACGGTTTACATCTCCCATGGGACAGGCACGGACACAGGAATTACATCCCACACATTTTTCCAACTCCATTACGATTTTGCTCATAGAATACTCCAATAAAATATAATGATCTGGTACAACTTTACAATTAATTAATATAATAATCTTATTTTTCATTTTATCATTAAAGGTGACAAAAACCAAGAAAATCTACATATTTTTGAGTGATTATAGTAAAAATATACATTTGTAAAGCTCAATAATATGAAATGGAAAATAGGGTTTAGGCTTGTCAGAAAATGGGTAAAGTATTATACTGTAAAAGCTGTAGACTTTAAGAGGTCTGCATAAGCGCATACAAAAAAGGAGGTTACCAGATATGGCACAGATTACCAAAGAAATGACAATTGGTGAAATTTTAAGAACCAATCCCGATGTTGCCCCCATCCTTATGGAAGCAGGGATGCATTGCCTCGGATGTCCTTCTGCACAGGCAGAAAGCCTTGAAGAAGCAGCAATGGTTCATGGAATGGATATAAATGATCTGATGGCTAAGATTGAAGCCTTATAAAGCCGGAGAAAATTACATTATAAGATCAAAAAACAGCGTGTGCCACAATTTCTGTGGTACACGCTATTTTTATAATGGTACACTTTGCTAATTATTTGTAGGCTGTTTTTTTGCTTGAACGGATCTGATAACCAGCAGGACTGCAAGAAGCAGAATAATGCCAATGGGCAGTGAAATCCAGGCATTCTGTGTAAATCCTGCCACAATGTAAGTGACAAAAGAAACAGCAGCAGCCAGCAACGCATAAGGAAGCTGAGTGGTAACGTGATTTACGTGGTTACACTGTGCACCTGCACTCGCCATGATGGTGGTATCTGAAATGGGAGAGCAGTGGTCGCCGCATACAGCACCTGCCATACAAGCTGAAATGGAAATGATCATCAGCTGAGGATTGGAGTTAGCAAATACAGCAACTACAATAGGAATCAGGATACCAAATGTGCCCCAGGAGGTTCCGGTAGAGAACGCCAGGAAGCATCCAACAAGGAAAATGATTGCGGGAAGGAAATTCATCAGTCCTTCTGCACTTTGTGCCATGGCAGAGGCAACAAATTCAGCAGCTCCAAGGCTGTCTGTCATTGCCTTCAAGGTCCAGGCAAAGGTTAAAATCAGAATTGCAGGAACCATTGCCTTGAAGCCTGCAGGCAGACATTCCATACATTCACTAAAGGTAAGTACTCTTCTTATTAAATAAATTATAATCGTAATCAGCATTGCAAAAATACTTCCCAGTGCAAGACCAACTGATGCGTCTGAGTTGGAAAATGCAGTAATGAAATTTTCACCCTCGAAGAAACCACCGGTGTAAATCATTCCGATGACACAGCAGGTAATCAATGTAATAATTGGAATTACCAGATCAATTACCTTGCCTTTGGTATTTAAAGGAACAGCTTCTTCTTTTGCGGCATCGTTGCCATCGGTAAAAAGATCGCCCTTTAAGGCATTTTCTTCATAAGTCTTCATGGGACCAAAATTAATATTTAACATAACCAAAGCAATCATCATCACGATGGTAAGGAGAGCATAGTAGTTGTAAGGGATTGCCCTGATAAAAATGGAAAATCCGTCTTCACCCTCTACGAAACCTGAAACAGCTGCAGCCCAAGAGGAAATAGGCGCTATGATGCAGACAGGAGCGGCAGTAGCATCAATCAGATAAGCCAGCTTTGTACGGGAAACCTTGTGTTCGTCTGTGACAGGTCTCATTACGCTGCCTACCGTGAGGCAGTTAAAGTAATCATCTATAAAAATAAGTACACCCAGAGCAATTGTGGCTAACTGTGCACCTGCCCTGGTCTTGATTTTTTGCTTGGCAAAATGACCGAAAGCAGCCGAGCCACCGGCACGATTCATCAGACTTACCATTGCACCCAGAATAACAAGGAATACCAAAATACCTACGTTATAGCTGTCGGATAAGACGCCCACAAAGCCATTGTTAAAAATGTGTGTAATAGTACCTTCGAAGCTGAAGTTAGAATAGAAAAGTCCACCAACCAGGATACCGATAAATAAAGAACTGTAAACTTCTTTGGTAATCAAAGCCAGCACAATTGCCACGATGGGAGGAACGAGTGCCCAAAAAGTGGCGTACATGGAAGGTGTAGCAGTTTCTTCTTCTGCCGCAAGAGCCATGATTGGCATTAGCAGAAAACAAAGTGACAGGATGCTTGCGCCTGCAAGCAGTCCGCGTTTAAGTTTTTTCATGGTTTAACCCCTTTCATAATTGAATAGAACAACTCATTTTAACACTAAAAACGACAAAAACCAAGTGTTTTTGCGGAGTTTTGACAAATAAAAAAGAGTCAGCTTAAGAAAAGCCGACTCTTTTGTCGTAACTCATTTAAATACAGGATAACGACTGCAATGCAGAATTTTTGATAATTGGTTCAAAGTGCTCCTCCAGATATGCCTCGGAAGCAGGAACCGATTTGATACAGCTTCCATATTCGGAAAGAATATTACATACCTTGTTAAACTCGATTGGAGTGTGCTCGCTCTTGGAGATCACCAATAAATAGGACCCCTCCTTCTGCTTGTATAAGGAGTTTATACCATGGTAATAATCCGATAGGATATGGGATAAACTGGTTACCTCGCGAAGGCTGCTGAAAGAATAAATTTTAGTAAGTTCATTTGGAGCTGAGGCATCGGAAAGCTTCTTCTGAAGCGCCTTTTTGAAGGACTGGGCAGTAGAGGCATTGTCTGTGCTCTTTTCCTCTACGGGAGCAGCATCTTGAACAGGGGAGTTCCCGGTTTTGCCATTTTGTATTTTTTTAAATAAATCTAATACATCATCAGCACCCTCAGCGATTGTGTCCAAAACATCGTCTAAAGAACTGTCATCATCGTGGATGGATGGAGCAAATTTTGAAAAACGTGTGTCAAGCTCATCGGGATCTTCCACTTTGGTAATGATTAAGACAATGCACTCGGAATTTAAAGGAATCGCTTCTATCATTAAAGGAATGTCTTCCGCTTCAAATCCAAATTCAAAGGATGCCTGTTGCATCATATCACGGAATAAATCTTTGGCTTTTTCGGTACCATAAGCAAGTTCGCTGAGTTTCAATTCTCTATCGGCCAAATCTTCTCTGGTAAGGGTACAGCGAATTTGATGATCATTAACTTTTTCTATTTTCATATTTATCACATCCTTACTATTAAGATACTGTTATCCTGCCGTTTGGTGACATTATAATCACTTAAAAGTATATTATACTTTGTGTGAATTTAAGTCAATAGTGGAGAAAAACAGTTTAAAAAAATTTTATAAATGACAGTATTTCTAATATAAAAACGAAATTTGTGTAAAATATATAAAAAAACTAAAAATGCCCTTGCAATATTTGGCAATAAATACTATAATTACATTTGTGAGGTGCTTCCGGATAAATTTTGTATCAGAAGGAGGCATGACAGTCAGAGTTTTATTTACACGAATCTAAGTAAATTTTTTTCCCGTAAAGGGAAGTCTTACAGGCTTTGTGCTTGTCGCGAATATTTCTATGGATTTTCACCAGTTATAATTCACCCAGTTAGAATTTCGCAGCGGAAGTTAATTTTAGATACGTATCCGGCATCTTACCTATTTTATTATCGTCATAATCAGTAAAACTATAATCAGTTTCGGGATTAAATTATATTCTTTTGACATGCATATCACGGAATCCTTTTGGAAATTGTCAAAATCTGATTCTGAGACAGACGGGAGAAAAAATGACTTCAAAGAAAAAAGCCGATACAAGTGCTCTGAAATTAAGGCTTGAACGAATGGAAAAGCAGGGTGTTAAACTGTACTTGGATGGCGCTCCGTCCACAACGGAATATATAATAAGAAATTGTGTAAATGAAGATACAGTTTATATGCCTGATTATGTGACGGATGAGCATGGAATAGTTAAGGAGATCAGGTACGACAGAATTCTTCTTTAATAAAGCCCCTATCTGAACGGCTCCCATGCTACGGATTGTTTTCAAGACAAAAAGCCCCTTAAAACGTTGACAAATGTCCCGCATGGGAGTTGGGAAAATGTTATAAAAAGTCAAATTTGGTAATGACGGTATAGGAATAGTCTGCTATAATATAGGGCGATTGGAGGTTACAGGATGAAGAAAAAAATAATACCGGTTTTAATCGCAATCGTCCTTATTATAGTAATTGCGGGAGTGAGCTTTGGGACAGTTTTATTGGATAAGTATTCCTATTCCAAAGAACGTGCGGATTTAAACGCTCATTTTCATGTGACAGGAGAGACTGATGTGGCAATTGTGCTTCAGGATGAAGTAATTGAAGAAAGAGCTCGATTGTTCGATGGAAATTATTATTTAGATTTAAACACGGTTCATAAATATTTCAATGACCGTTTTTACGAGGATAAAGGAGAGGGACTTTTACTTTATACACTGCCTGATGACATTATACGAACAAGTATTGGAAGCAGTGAAGTGACTGACAGGGAGGGGGCGGAAGCGTTTCCTTATATTCCTGCCAGATATGATGGTGAAGTACTCTATATTGCGATTGACTATGTCAAGCAATACACAAATTTTTCTTATGAGGGCTTTACTGCCCCCAACCGATTACAAATTTATACGCAGTGGGATGAACGTCAGGTCGCTGAAATTAAAAAGAATACTGCGGTAAGAGTCTTGGGTGGTGTGAAAAGCGAAGTCCTTAAAGATGTAGTGAAGGGTGATAAGGTCACCGTCCTTGAGCAGATGGAAACATGGAGTAAGGTAAAGACTGGTGATGCAATTATAGGATATGTGGAGAACAAGCGCCTTACAAATCACAGAGCAGAACTTCCGATTCCGGTGACGGATTATGAGGAACCGGAGTATACCAGCATTACCAGAGATTATAAAATAAATCTTGGATGGCACGTCATAGCAGGAGTGGCGGGAAATGACACACTTGATTCGGTAACTGCTAACACCAAAGGGTTGAATGTAATATCACCCACATGGTTTAAATTAAGTGACAATAACGGAAATTTCACAAGCTTTGCCAGTCAGGACTATGTGAACCGGGCACACAAAAAAGGACTTGAGGTGTGGGCACTGGTAGAAAATATCGAATATGCAGGAAGCGTTGATATGTATACAATCCTGTCCTCAACCACTACAAGAGCCAAGCTTATTGATGGATTGATTAATCAGGCTCTTACCTATGGTCTCGATGGAATTAATGTGGACTTTGAGCAGATCAGTATGGATTGTGGAGAACATTACATTCAGTTTATCAGGGAATTATCAATTCCCTGCCGGAAGAATGGCATTGTCCTTTCTGTAGACAATTATGTACCTACGGGTTATACGGACCATTATGACAGGGCAGAACAGGGCGTTGTGGCTGACTATGTGATTATTATGGGATATGATGAACATTATGCGGGCAGCCCGGAGGCAGGAAGTGTTGCGTCCATTAACTATGTAGAAGAAGGGATTGTAAAGACAGTAAACGAAGTGCCTGCCAATAAGGTGATCAATGCAATTCCATTTTATACAAGGATATGGGAAACTGAGAATGGGCAGCTTAGCAGTCAGGCAGTGGGTATGGATGTGGCAGAAGAGTTTGTAAAGGCTCATAATATTGCGGTGGAATGGGACGATGAGACTTGCCAGAACTATGGAGAATACACCAGTGGAGGAAGCCTGTATCAGGTGTGGCTTGAGGATGCAAGCTCTATAGAAGTGAAATTGAATATCATGGACAAGTATCAGATTGGTGGCGTTGCAAGCTGGAGATTGGGCTACGAGAAACCGGAAATCTGGAATGTGATTGAAACATACCTGAATAAATAACGGTAGCAGAGTTTAGGCATGTAAGTGAATATAGGATAAGCTGTGGGGCATACCTACAGCTTATTTTTCATAGATATAGATGAAGCTATTGTTGGTGAGGCAACGGCATGACAGAAAGTCAGAACAGGGTTTTGAAACTGGTAATGCTGGGAATTTTAATGGTTTCCATGTTTATAGTGGCAAGGGAAAGCGCTGTGCAGGTAAATTCGATGCAGATAAAAAGCTGCAAAAAAATCTGTGTGGTCATTGATGCGGGGCATGGCGGGTCAGATCCCGGAAAAGTTGGAATTAATGATCAGTTGGAAAAGGATGTAAATCTCAGGATTGCGAAGATGCTGAAACAGTTTTTGCAGGCTGAGGGTGTTTCGGTGGTTATGACTCGTGAGGGTGATGGTGGACTGTATGATGAGAGCGCTTCTAATAAGAAAGTTCAGGATATGAAAAAAAGACTGGAAATTATAGAAAGTGCAGATCCGGTCATAGTAGTAAGCATCCATCAGAACAGCTATCATGAGGAGTATGTGAAAGGCGCTCAGGTTTTTTATTATGCAACCAGCGAAAACAGCAGATGTCTCGCACAGGTGTTACAGGAACAACTTCGTAAGCTGGATGCTGAAAATAAAAGGGAAGCCAAAGGCAATGAAAGTTACTTTTTGTTAAAAAAGACTGCCAGACCGATCGTAATTGTAGAGTGTGGATTTCTTTCAAACCGTGAGGAGGCAGAGAAGCTTGCTACAGCGTATTATCAGGAAAAACTGGCGTGGAATATTCACATGGGTATTATGAAATACCTAAATGGAGCCAGGACAGAGCAAAATTAGAATTACCGTGCAAGATGTAAATGGAATAGTGGTAGTCAAAAAAGCGGAAATATGTTAGAGTAAAATAGAAAAAGTTTCGGGTAAGAAAATGGATACAAAAATTATAAAAATGGATGAAGAGAATATAGATACAGAGGCTATTGACGAAGCGGGAAGAATTATTCGGGCTGGGGGATTGGTTGCGTTTCCTACAGAAACGGTATATGGTCTTGGAGGGGATGCTTTGAACGCTGACTCCTCTGGGAAAATATATGCAGCAAAAGGGCGTCCTTCTGACAATCCATTGATTGTGCATATTGCAGGAATGGAGGATCTTGCCGGAATTGTAAGAAAGATACCGGAGGAAGCATATCTTTTGGCAGAGCGTTACTGGCCGGGACCCCTTACCATGATTTTTGAAAAGGCAGATTGTGTTCCGACTGCAACTACAGGAGGGCTTGATACGGTAGCTGTCAGGATGCCCTCCAATAAAATTGCAAGAGCGCTCATTCAATCTGCCGGGGGCTACATTGCAGCTCCCAGTGCTAACCTTTCCGGGAGACCTAGCCCTACAGTTGCCAAGTATGTGATTGAGGATCTGGACGGCAGAGTAGAAATGATTATTGACGGAGGCGAAGCGGATATTGGTCTGGAGTCTACGATCATTGACCTTACCGGGGATAAGCCTGTTATTTTACGTCCAGGTTACATTACGGAGGAAATGCTGGAGGAAACAGTTGGGGGCGTAGATGTTGATCGGACGATTCTGGAAGGGAATTCCAAACAGGCACCGAAAGCACCGGGAATGAAATACAGACATTATGCGCCTAAGGGCAATTTGACAATTATTGAGGGACAGGCAGACCAGGTAGTCAACTATATTAATGAACATGCTTACGCATTTAAGAAGGAAGGCAATAAGACCGGTGTCATTGCCACAGATGAAACTGCCGGAAGGTATCAGGCCGACAGCATAAAAAGTGTGGGAAAGCGTGAGGATGAAAACCAGATTGCGAGGCAGCTGTTTCGTATCCTTCGTGAATTTGATGACGAAGGTGTGCAGATAATTTATGCAGAGAGCTTTGACGGTAAAGGGGTAGGACAGGCTATAATGAACAGACTGTTAAAGGCAGCAGGACATCAGGTGATTAAATTATAATTCTTGTAGGAGGAACAGAAATGATTGCATTAGGAAGTGACCATGGCGGATTTGATTTGAAATGCCAAATTATGAATTATCTTAAGGAAAAGGGAATTGAATATAAGGATTTTGGATGTTATGACAAAAATTCCTGTGACTATCCTGAATTTGGGAAGGCGGCAGCAGAGGCGGTTGCCAGTGATGAATGTGATAGAGGAATTGTCGTATGCACTACCGGAATCGGTATTTCTATTGCAGCGAATAAGGTGAGGGGTGTACGCTGCGCTCTTTGTACAGATCCTTATCTTGCGAAAATGACAAGGCTTCATAATGATGCCAATATGCTGGCACTGGGAGGCGGATTTGTGGGAAAAAATCTTGCAATTGAAATTGTAGAAACCTTCTTAAACACAGAGTTTTCAGAGGGGGAAAATCATATCCGCAGAATTGGTAAGCTGGAGGATTAAACGTCAAATAAGGAAACGAAAAGGCAGGTGAGGCGATGAAAAGAGCAATAAGAAAAGGAATTGCTGTGTTGATGGCAGCAGTTGTTTTGGTGTGCGCTTTTCCTGTGACCGCCTATGCCGATAATGATAAAATTTCGGAATTGGAAGACCAGATTAACCAGAAAAAGAAAGAGAAAGAACAGACTGAGCAGGAGATTGATGAAACCAAGGGTGAGCTTGAGAATTTGCAGGCGACAACCGAAGGACTAAAGGGGAAATTAAATAATCTGAATACAGACCTGACAACGGTTAGTAATAATCTGGCTGAACTGGAGGAAAAGATTCTTGTTAAAAATGAAGAGATAGAGGCAACTCAAGCGGATCTTGATGAGGCAAGAGAAGTAGAGGCGACTCAGTATGCAGCTATGAAGAAGCGGATTCAATTCATGTATGAAAAGCAGGATTATGTGATGATGGAAATGCTTTTTGGTGCTGCAAGCTTTTCGGAATTGCTGAATCGGAACGATTATATAGAACAATTGTCTGAGTATGACAGAAACCAGCTGGAGATGTTTAAAGCGACCAGACGGGAAATTGAAGAAAAGGAAGCCCAGCTGGAGGCAGAAAAGAAAGAGCTGGATGAATTAAAAGTCTCTGTGGAAGCAGAGCAGAGCCGTGTAGCGGGTCTGATTAGTCAGACGTCGGGTCAGATTACCAGCTATCAGCATGAAATCTCAGCTACAGAAGCAGAAATGCTGGAGTATGAAAAGAAGCTGCAGGAGCAAAAAAACAGTATTGCAGCGTTGCAGAAGGAATTAGAGGAAGAAAGAAGACTTTCCCAGCTGGCTGCCAGATCAGCGTGGAGGGATATTTCAGAGATATCCTTTGCAGATGGTGACAGATATCTTCTTGCAAACCTGATTTATTGTGAGGCGGGGAATCAGCCCTATGAAGGTCAGATTGCTGTAGGCGCGGTAGTTATGAACCGGGTAATGAGCTCCGTATTCCCGGATACGGTGGTGGGGGTTATTTATCAGAACAAACAGTTTTCTCCGGTGGCTAGTGGACGTCTTGCACTTGCACTTGCTGAGGATCATGCAACAGCCGCTTGTTATAGAGCTGCGGATGCTGCCATGTCGGGGCAGACGACGGTGGGGAATTGTCTGTTCTTCAGAACTCCAATTGAGGGATTGACCGGTATCCA
>CAMBLS010000065.1 GCA_945868485.1 uncultured Lachnospiraceae bacterium
ATTGATATCTTTTCATTTACTGGTAAATTCTTCCGATGGGCAGTCCCACCACATTATTATAATCTCCATGAATTTCTTTGATAAATGCAGCGCCACGTCCCTGAATACCATAGGCTCCGGCCTTGTCCATCGGTTCTCCTGTATTCACATAAGCAGCAATCTCATCACTGCTAATGGGATACATGGTTACATCCGTCTTCTCGAAAAAAGAAATCTTTGAAGGAACCTTTCCCGGTCCCTTACGAAAAATCAAAGTTACGCCTGTATATACCTGATGGGTATTGTTCTGAAGCCTTGAAAGCATTTCTATTGCCTCACTGCTGCTTTGAGGCTTGCCCATTACCTGATCTTCAAATGCCACCACCGTATCTGCCCCTATTACTGTTGACAGTTCTTTTTCTTCCTGTGACAGACGATTGTAGATATCCTCTGCTTTGATTTCTGAAAGCTCCATAACCATCCGTGATGGTTCCATGCTTTTCATCTTTTCTTCTACCTGACTTGGTATAATTTCAAACTCAACACCCAGCTGCTCAAGCAGTTCCCTCCTTCTGGGGGAAGCTGAAGCCAAAATAATCTTATTCATGATGCATCTCCGGGATAAATACCCTGTTGTTCGCCAGCTGTTCCTGCCTTCCGGCAGCCTCTACCGCCATGTGGCAGAACTCCAACTGCGAATTAAAGGTTCCCTTTCCTCTCTTATCAACTTTTTCGTAAGTACCCTTATCGGTCAATACATGCGCTTTTACTGTATCCCTAAGCTGCATATTAAGTATCGTCATCAGCTTCTTTTGAAGCTCCGGTTTATCTACAGGGAACATAATTTCCACACGTCGTTCCAGATTTCTGGGCATCCAGTCCGCACTTGCACAATAGTATTCCGGCTTTCCATCATTTTCAAAATAAAAAATACGGCTATGTTCAAGAAAATTTCCCACTATGGAACGGACTGTTATCCGGTTTTCAATACCCGGAAGACCTGTCTTCAGGCAACAGATTCCTCTTACAATCAACTCAATTTTTACTCCTGCTGCTGCCGCCTCGTACAGGCTCTCAATAATATCTTTATCGCACAGGCTGTTTACCTTTACAATGATATGTCCTCCTTTTCCTGCAAGAGCATTTTCCTTTTCACGATTGATCAGGAAAAGGAATCTGTCTTTCAGCCATAAGGGTGCCAGAGAAAGTTTATTCCAGCTAAGTGGCTCCGAATAACCCGAAAGCATATTGAATACGGCAGTAGCATCCTCACCAATTGAGGGAGAACAGGTAAGCAACCCTATATCTGTATACAGTTTAGCAGTGGCATCATTATAATTTCCTGTTCCAAGATGCACATACCTTCTGATACCATCCTCTTCCCTGCGAACAACCAACGTAATCTTGCTGTGGGTTTTAAGTCCCACCAGTCCGTAGATTACATGACATCCAGCTTTTTCCAGCATCTTTGCCCATACGATGTTGTTTTCCTCGTCAAATCTTGCCTTAAGCTCTACCAAAACTGAAACCTGCTTGCCATTTTCTGCTGCCTGAGCAAGTGCTGCAATAATTGGGGAATTGCCGCTGACACGGTAAAGTGTCTGTTTGATTGCAAGCACATCCTTGTCTCTCGCCGCCTGTCTGATGAATTCTACTACAGGGCTGAAGGTTTCATAAGGATGAAACAGGAGAATATCCTGCTTTCTGATTTTTTCAAAAATATCACACTCGGCAGGAAGCTCCGGCACTGGCTGCGGTGGTGCATAGCTTTTTTCTTTTAAATGTTCAAAACCGGAAAGTCCATACATCTTCATAAGGAAGGTCAGATCCAAAGGACCGTCAATACGATAGATGTCCTCCTCGGAAATACGCAGCTCCTCTTCTATGATATCCAACAGACGCCGATCTATTCCTTCCTCTACCTCCAGACGGATTGCCTGCCCCCATTGTCTTCTTTTCAGCTGCTTTTCAATCTCCTTCAGAAGATCTTCTGCCTCATCCTCTTCTATAGATAAGTCTGCATTTCTCATGATACGGAAGGGATAGGAGCATACAATATCATAATTAAGAAATAATTTATGGATATTCCTCTCAATCACTTCCTCAAGCAAAATGACCTTTTTTTCCTTATCATTCTCACAAGGCAGCAAAATAATTCTGGAAAGCACGCTGGGCACCTGCACAGTTGCAAATTCAAGGCTTCCGTCCCCGTCCTTCTTTTTAACCAACGCACCGATATTCAATGATTTATTTCTGATTAGTGGGAACGGACGTGAGGAATCCACAGCCATAGGGGTCAATACCGGATAGATATTTTCTTCATAATATTGATCTACATATTCAGCTTCCTTTTCAGTCAGATCCTCATGCCTCTCTATTACCTTCAATCCATTTGCAACCAGCTGGGGAAGAAGTGATCTGTTATAAGTAGAATATTGTCGTTCCACCAGCTCATGAGTTACTTTGTTTAAAGCTGTCAGCTGTTCCTTCGGGGTCATACCCGCAATATCCGGTTTCGTATATCCTGCATTCACCATATCTTTCAGTGAAGCCACCCGCACCATAAAGAACTCATCCAGATTAGATGCTGTGATACTGAGAAACTTCACCCTCTCAAACAGAGGATTATTTTTATCTCTCGCTTCGCTTAGCACTCTCTTATTAAATAATACCCAGCTCAGTTCCCGGTTCGTATAGTTTCCCGGATCTCCATATTTTGTTTTACTCATACTGATAACCATGCCTTTCCATAAACTGCAATTTTGAGTCATCTGCCTCGTCACATACGTTTTCTTCTGATTTCTGGTCTGATATTGTATACTTCCTCAAAGAAATCCGCCCTTGCTCCAAAGAGCCCCTTTTCCAGCGTAATATCCTCTGTAGTATCTACTGTAAGCAGCAGCTGATCCTCCTTCAGAGAGATTTTCACATTCTTAAACTTCTGCTTATGACTTCGATCAAGTCCATTTGCCAGCCGCAGAATTGCTGTCAGCTTGGCAATCTTTAAATAAGCTTCCCGATCCAGAGAATGCTGTCTCTCCATTGCCTCATAATAGTCAAACTCCAAATGATTGTACTTTACTACGTTTGCCACAATCTCCCGTTCTTGGTGGGAAAGTCCTATAATCTCGGTAGCCATGATAATGCTATAAGAACATTCCCCAAGATTTACCATGCTGATGTATTTTCCACAGTCGTGAAGAATTGTGGAAATCTGCAAAAGCAACCTTTCCCTCTTATCCAGACCATGAATTTTCTTCATGCTGTCAAAAATTGCAAGGGCAATCTGTTCTAATGTCTCACTTCTGCGCTTGCTGCCACGATAGCGCTTGCTGATATTCTGCGCACATGCAATAATATCCTTTTCAAAATCATGGGAGGATGTTATTATCTTATTTTTCTCAGCGTACTCATATGCAATACCATCACATAAAGTTACACCCGGTGCCCAGATTTGTTCTGCTTCCATGGTGTTCATAATTGTGCGCAGCAAAATCAGAGAAATATAAAGAAGAGGCATATTTTCCTCTGCCATATCCAACATTCTGGACAGTTCTGAAAGGCTTTTTGAGCGACAGGTCTGCGCAAAATAATCCATCATCTTTCTGTCCGCAAATCCACTGATGCCACTGCTCTTGCCCTTTCGCATCACAATAGTAGAGATATAATCATCTACCACAATAATATTTTTAATCTGTCTGTCCTTTAAATAAAGTTTCTGATAGACATTCATCTGGGATTCCACAATCTCTTTAATCAGTGCATCACACTGCCTGATGCTTGCATCCAGATGATGAAGCCTTTCCTGAAGACGCAGCACTCCCATCTTCATATTCTGGGTGGAAACCAGGGTGTCATTGTCAAAAAGGGAAATCTGAATACTCCCTCCGCCAATATCCAGAATTGCAGTTCCGTTTTCAATAATTTTCTGAAATCCTTCTCCCTGAAAAGCAATGGATTTATAATCTAAAAAACGCTGCTCAGAGTTACTTAAAACATCAATATGAAGTTTCGTTCTTTGCTCAATCTGGTCAAGCAGTATCGCCTTATTTTTCATTTCTCTGATAGCGCTGGTTCCATAAGCCTTATAATCAGATACCTGATAGGATTTCATAATATTCTTAAATTCCAGGAGCACTCTACAAAGCTCATCTACTCTGTCGTAGGAAAGCTTTCCCGTACTATAGGTTTCCGTTCCCATATCAATACCATGTCTGATATGATCTATCTCGCGCATTCCTCTTGCCTTGGAAACCTCAAAAATCTTCATTGACAATTCATAAGATCCCACGTCAATGGCTGCAAATGTTTTTACTGACATGAACTCTCCTTTCTTCCCAGCAGATAATCAATAAACTGCTGCGCTGTTCTTCCTGACAACCCACCATGGGCAAGCTCCCATTTGTTCGCTTCCAAAAGCAATTCCTCCTCCGGCATGGTAACTTGGTATCGATCTGCCAGAACTCTGACAATATTCTGGAATTCTTTCTTATCCGGTGCCGCAAAGAAAATGGTCACACCAAATCGTGATACCAAAGAAAGCTTTTCCTGTACCGTATCGCCGGAATGCAGGTCATCTCTACGATCCTCCTTGTCAGAAAATTTCTCCCGAACCAGATGTCTTCTGTTGGAGGTTGCATAAATCAATACATTTTCCGGTTTTTTTTCAAGACCGCCTTCAATCACTGCCTTCAAATACTTATACTCAATCTCAAAATCTTCAAAACTCAAATCATCCATATAGATAATGAACTTATAGTTTCTATTCTTAATCTGTGCAATAATATCATTCAGATCCTGAAACTGATGCTTGTACACTTCTATGATACGCAGCCCCTTCTCGTAATACTCATTGGCAATCCCCTTAATACTGGAGGATTTTCCGGTACCTGCATCACCAAATAAAAGGCAGTTGTTTGCCTTTCTGCCCTCTACAAAAGCTTCCGTATTCTCAATCAGCTTTTGCTTGGGAATCTCATAGCCCACCAGGTCATCCAGATAAACATGGGCAATATTCAAAATAGGCACTATCTGCACGCCGTCTTCATTATGTTCAACACGAAACGCCTTGTGCAGCCCAAACTTTCCCACACCATAATCCTTATAAAATTCTGTCAAAGTCTCTTTCATTTCTTCCGGCGTATGGTTTCTGGTAAACTTCACTGCAAGAGAGCAGATTCTCTCTCGGATTCGTCCGTTATAAACCTTACTTTCACTGTCACTGCTCTCATAATCAGTAATCAGTTCAAATCCACTGACAGAAAGAGTGGATACCATATCACTGAAATCATAATCAAAAAATTCTTTAAAGATGACAATATCATGCAGCACCGCAGAATTGATGGTTCCTTCTACTGCACCTCTAATCTCGCATGCCCTGCTGTAGCTGTTTTCATTGTTTACCAGAAGATTAGACAGATAACAATGCCAAAGGTTTCCGTGAAATCCATGATTTCCTGCCATTTCCAGCAATCTGTGAATACAATCATACAAAAGACCTGCCATGTCTTCTTTGTTATAATAATCATCCTGATAGTGTTCCATCAGCCATGCCATATCATATAAAAGGCTGCCCTCTTCCTTTCCAAAATCCTTATATACGATCAATTCCTGTTCTCTCATTGCTTTATGCCCTTCCTTGCTCTAGTAATTTCCGAGAATCTTCATATTTCTGGCTTCTTCCCTGAGTCCTCGCAGCGCATTCTTTACTGCACTGTCAGACAGGTTGCCATCAAAATCAATAAAGAAACGGTATTCCCAGTTTCTGCCTTCAATAGGCCGGCTTTCAATCCGGTTCATGTTCAGGTTATTATAGATAAAATGAGAAAGCATGTGATAAAGGGAGCCACTCTCATGGGGCACCTCAAAGCAGATGCTTACCTTCTTTGCATTTTCAAGGAATATCTTTTGATTGGTCACAATAATAAAACGTGTGGAATTGGTGCTGGACTGATTGACTCCCTTTACAAGTACATCCAGCCCGTAAAGCTTTGCTGCGTACTCGCTGGCAATCGCTGCCTGAGATTTATCCTGTTCCTGTGCCACCTTCTGTGCGGCAAATGCATTGTTCTGCATGCTGATCTGCTGCCAGTTATGCTCATTTAGAAACCTTGCCGACTGCATTAATGACTGAGGATGGGAATAGACCGTCTGAATCTCCTCTATCTGGGTTCCCGGCACTGCCATCAGGCAATGCTCTATCTTAATAATCTGTTCTCCTACAATATAATTTTCAAATTCCACAAGTAGGTCATAAATTTCACTTACGATTCCTGCTGTAGAGTTTTCAATGGGCAGCACTGCAAAATCAGCACTCCCCTCATCAATGGCAATCATGGCGTCCCGAAAGGTATCTACATGGAAGCTGTTTACCTGATCCCCGAAATACTGCATCATAGCGGCCTGAGAATAGGCCCCCTCTGCCCCCTGAAATACCACTCTTGCCTTACCCGAATCAAGACTATCTACGCCGATAAAGGGAAGTCTTCCTATGCTGCCATGCTCTGAAAGCAGCCGATACTGTAATTTACGGCTCATGGACATAATCTGCTCAAACAACTCCTCTATTCCAAGACTGTTAAATTCATTGTGGGTGAGCGATTTTACCTTGCGGAGCTTCTCTTCTTCCCTTGCTTTGTCAAAAACCTTTTTTCCTGTTTCAATTTTATATTCTGCAACCTGTCTGGAAACATCCATTCTCTTTTCATACAGTGATACAATCTGTGCATCTATCTCATCAATCTGTTCCCGTAAGCTTGTTAAATCCATTTTTATACCATACCTTTCCATAATCCCGACATTTTCATTCAAATATCGCTATTATTTTATAATAAAAAAATATGCCCTTCAAGTAATTTACCTACTTTTTACATCACTACAATATTCTATTGCAGAAAAAATAGCCACTCCTTATAATAGGTGTAAAAAGAAAGGAGAGTCTTCCTATGAAAAAAAATTGGAAAGTATTTTTGGTTACAGGTATTATTTTACTTATTTTAATCCTGTCAGCTGTAATCTCTTCCCTGTCACAGAAGGTTCCCCAAAATGACATCTCTGTCACAGGCAATACGGCAGGAAACTTAAATAATCACGGTCTGTATGCAGAAAGTAATGGAAAAGTTTATTTTTCCAACGCCTATGACAATAATTGCCTGTATTCCATGAATTCGGATGAAACAGAATTAAAAAAACTGACTACCTCACCGGTAAATTCCATCAATGTGGGAGGCAATTTCCTTTACTACTATATGGACAGCTCCGGCGGTGGCAGAGGATTAGGATATGTGGTCCGCACCTATGGAGTCTACCGTTCCAAGCTGGATGGAACGCAGTCCAAATGCTTAGACCACAATGCTTCCGTTACCATGCAGCTTTCCGGCGATTATATCTATTACCAGCGCTATAATAATAAAGAATTTACCAAATTCTATAAAGTCAAGACGGACAAGTCCGAATGTGAACAGGTATCAGATATGATTATAAATCCTGCCAGCTGCTACAATGGTGTCATTTATTTTAACGGAACAGAAAAGGATCATTACTTATATGCTCTGGATACAAGAACAAATACAATTTCCACCCTCTATACAGGAAATCTCTGGTATCCAACCTACGCAGGCGGCTACATTTATTTCATGGATGTTTCCTCCAATTATCGCTTATGCCGCTATTTTCTTTCAGGCAATACCGTGGAGGTACTTACCAATGACAGGGTAGACACCTTTAATGTAGGTCAAAATTATATCTACTACCAGCGAAACTCCGCTGCCGATCCTGCACTTATGCGGATGGGGCTGGACGGAAGTAATCCAGAAGTAGTTGCCTTGGGAAATTATAAAAATATTAACCTGACCTCCACTTATGCATATTTCAACGCATTTGGCTCAGATGTTCCCGTTTACCACACTCCTGTCAACGGCCCTGTTAACGTTAGTAATTTCACAGCAGCAATGGAAGCGGTAGCGCCTTAGGTGCTGCCGTTACATCTGTTTACGCACAATCAGATACTCATCTCCCGGCTGATAATAGGGACAGTCAAAATAGGTGCTTGACAAAAATCTTGCCATCTCATCCTCATCTAAATCCATCTCACAGGTATAACATTCATAATCATCATCGTACACATAATTATTACATTGTTCACAGCCGCCCTGAGGTCTTTTTATCGTCTTCTTCATGCCTTACCGTCCCCTTCTGCATGCACCGATGCCTTAGATTCCTTCAGTTCCCGCAGCATCTGTCTTACATTTTTGCCTGTGACAGGATTAAAGTACCATGGACACAGCTCGTCCAAGGGTTCCAGTACAAAGAGTCTGTTCTCCATATCTGGATGGGGTATGGTAAGTACCGGGTCATTGGATATAAAATCCTCATAAAACAGGATATCCAAATCCAGTGTTCTTGGCCCCCAATGTATCTTTCGTTCTCTACCTGCCTCCGCTTCTATCTGGTGTAAAAATTCAAGCAGTTTGTCAGGTACCAAAAGAGTCTTCAGTTCAATAGCGCCATTTAAAAATTCATAAAGCGCTGTATCCCCGTAGGGCTCTGTGGAAATGATTTTAGAACACTTCACGTCTTTTATCATTTTATTTTCTTTAAGCTTCATCACTGCCTGATCAATCAGCTTCTGCCTCTCTCCCAGATTAGAACCGATTCCTAAATACGCCCTTTTCCAGCCTCTTTCTATTTTCACAGATACATTTTCGAAGGGGAGCCCAATGGGTGCATGAGGCTTTTTCAGTTCCAGTTCCAGCTTTTCAATACGAGGGAATGCAAGAAGTAATTCCTGGGTAAGATGTTCTGCTGCTGCCTCAATCAGTAAGTAGGTTTTTTCTCTTAAAAACCTGTTGATAAACTGACAGACCTCCCCGTAATGGGTAGACAAAGTAAGCTCATCCGTCTCTCCCGCTGGCCTTAAATCCGTATATAAAACTGCATCGATCTGAAAAATCTGCCCTTCTTTGGTTTCCTCCGGAAATACCCCGTGATATGCATAAACCTCAAGATTGTCTATTTTGATCTGATCCATAAAAAATCCCCTTTTTCAGCTTATTACATGCCATGTCCTATCCACTAGCTTTTCATGATGGCTTCTGTCATTTTGATTGTGCGGACATTTTCCTTAATGTCATGGACACGCACGAAAGCACAGCCTTTAAGTACTCCCATCACTGTAGTTACAATGGTTCCCTCCACCCTCTCAGATGACGGAAGGTCGAGGGTCAGACCGATTACCGATTTCCGGCTGGTTCCAAGAAGTAACGGATAGCCCAGTGAATGCAATACTTCAAGATGATTAATAATCTGAAGATTGTGCTCATAAGTCTTTCCGAAGCCTACCCCCGGGTCTAAAATAATCTTTTCCTTCCCAATCCCTGCCTTCTTTGCAAGGTGAATAGTCTCATTTAAATCCGTCACTACATCCTTAAGAAAATCCTGATAATCCGTATTGCTCCGGTTGTGCATCAGTACACATGGAACTCCTTCTGCTGCAATCAGTTCTGCCATTTTCTCATCATATTTAAGCCCCCAAATATCGTTGATCAGGTCTGCACCCGCCCTGATTCCTTCCTCAGCCACCTTGGACTTGTAGGTATCAAGAGAAATCGGCACATCAAAGCGTGCCTTCACTGCTTCAATGATGGGTACAACTCTTGCAATTTCTTCTTCCTCCGGCAGGAGCGTATAACCGGGTCTTGTAGATTCCCCTCCAACATCCAAAATGTCCATGCCCTCCTTAAGCATTTCCTCCACATGGAAAAGTGCATCATCCATTCGGTTAAACTTTCCTCCGTCTGAAAAGGAGTCCGGTGTTACATTTAAAATTCCCATCACATAAGTATGCTTTTTAATATCAAATTCACGGCTGCCTATTTTCATTTTCAGTCTGTTCCTTTCTTTATGTCGCACTACATAAATTCAAACGCCTTAAACTGACAGTCTCCTGTTCTTTTTATCGTTTTTCCAATTACATTCCTTTTCCATCTCACAGGCAAAGCATGGTCTGCTAAGCTTATCAGCACGATACAAAAGTCCAGATAAGGATTTTTCCTCTTTAATCAATGCATTTCTATGATTTACAATAGCAGAAATAATCTTTTCTTCCTCTTCTCCAAAAAAGCCGCTGTTATGGAGAATCTCCGGTGCCAGTACAGCGCTTGCCTTCTCATGTGGGGTTCCGTCCTCATACTGCACCCATCGTCCGATATCATGAAGAAGCGCTGCGGCATAAATCAGCTCCTGCTCCTCTCCATAGTTCTCCTCATAATTCAAAATAAGGGCTATCCTTGCCACATCAAGGAAATGCCCCATATGATGATGGCAGAAGCGGCGCTCCGCCTCTGCCTCATTATTTTTTGTGAGATATCTCCGATACAGCTCATTATTCAGAATTCTGTTTACACGTTCCATTGTTCCACCCTATTTTACCAGATTAAGAAATGTGTTCTGTAATCTTTCACTTTCCTCAAATTCACCTCTGGCAACCATGGTTACCGTACTGCTTCCCGGCTTCTTCACGCCTCGCATGGTCATGCACATATGCTCTGCCTGCACCATTACCATCACTCCCTTAGGCTTTAAGCTTTCCATGATGGCATCTGCAATCTGTGCGGTCATCTTTTCCTGAATTTGGAGTCTTCTGGCAAACACCTCCACGGTGCGCGCCAGCTTACTGATGCCCACCACCTTCCCGTCAGGAATATAGGCTATATGCACCTTGCCATAAAAGGGCATCAGATGATGTTCACAGGTAGAATAGAAAAGGATATCCTTTTCTAAAACCATTTCATTGTTCTCAGCAGTAAAAGTTCTAGATAAATGCTCTCCTGCGTCCTGATCCATCCCTTCAAAAATTTCCTCATACATTCTTGCTACCCGGTTAGGGGTTTCCTTAAGTCCTTCTCTATTGCAGTCCTCTCCGATTCCCTCCAGAAGAAGTCGGACGGCTTTCTCAATCTTCTCTTTGTTTACCATGTGAATCTCTCCCGATGTCATTTCTATTCTTTTTGACAGACAAGTGCTCCACCATTTTCATAAGCCCCCCCAGATAAGAAAGGGAACCAAATGCGATAATGACAGTATCCTTGTCCGAAAGCAGATAAGCGAGCTCTACTGCTTCCTGCACACTATCTAATGCAGTCACGTTGTCATGATAATTGCTTGCCATGCATGCAAGGTCATATGAGGAAAGCCCTCTCTCTCCAGCAGTAGGCACCGTCAATATCTGGGTTGCCAGTCCGCAGGTCACCTTCAGAATCTCCTCCTGCTCCTTGTCCCTTAATATTCCTATTATATATATAATTCTTCTGTTTGTAAAATAAAACCGAACCGACTGAGCAAGTCTCTTTGCCCCATCCCTGTTATGGGCGCCATCTGCAATGAAATACGGCTTTTTTGCTAAAATTTGAAATCTTCCCGGCCACACCGTCTTCTCAAGTCCTCTGTAAACAGCTCTGGGCGAAACAGAATAGCCAAGCCCCTGAAGCTGATCTATCACGGTTACTGCTAACATTGCATTCTCAACCTGATAGGTTCCTGCCATAGTGATTTCCAAATTTTTATAGTTCTTGTATGAAAAGGTCTGTTTTTCAATGGTCCTTTTTATTCCCTGCACCATCTCCAGCCCCACAACCTCAAGAGGGACTGAAAGCTGAAGTGCCTTATCCTCCAACACCTTCATAACCTCATTCTCACCTTTAAGCGCTACTGCCACTGAACCTCTTTTCATAATACCTGCTTTATTTTCAGCAATTTCTGTCAATGTCTTTCCAAGAACCCCCATATGGTCAAGGCTGATGGATGTAAACACTTCAACCAGTGTATTTTCTATGATATTGGTAGCATCAAGCAATCCTCCAAGCCCGGTTTCCAAGACTATCAGCTGACAATTCTGCTCCCTGAAATATTGAAATGCCATTGCAGTCTCTATTTCAAAGGCAGTGGGGTGAGGCTGCCCTTCTTCCACCAGTTCCTCACAAATCTGCTTCATCTGTGTCATCAGCCTACAAAGATCCTTTTTGGTAATGGGTCTTCCATTTAACTGAATCTTCTCACGATACTCAAAAATTGTAGGAGAAATATATCTGCCCACACGATAGCCCGCTTCTTTCAAAATTTCAGAAATGAAAGCAAGCACAGAACCTTTTCCATTTGTTCCCGCAATATGAATGAACGAAAGATCCCTCTG
>CAMBLS010000066.1 GCA_945868485.1 uncultured Lachnospiraceae bacterium
TTTACCAATACCTATGGCGGACTGAAAATCGGGTATCTGAAGACGGTGGATGTCTTTCTGTCACAGATGTTTTCACTGCTGATTGTCAATGTGATTACATACTTTCAGATTTCGCTGATGAACAACAATCTGGTTCCTCCTGAATGTTTTATGATAGCCACGGTGCTGCAGCTTTTCATTTCAGGGGCTTGGACCGGGATATGTAATTCTATCTACAGAAAAGTATTTCCTCCAAGGGAGATGCTGCTGATTCATGGAGAACGTGATATTGAAGATATCCTGCGTAAATTTGCATCTAGGAAAGACAAATATAAAATTGTAAAGTGCATAGATATTAAAGAAGGGATGATGAGGCTCGAAGAGGAAATAGAAAAGGGCTATGGAGCTGTGGTTTTATGGGACATTCCTACAGAAGAGAGAAACCGTCTTCTTAAGTATTGCTACAGCAGATTTATCCGGGTTTATATGATGCCTAAGATACCTGATGTACTGATTAAGGGCTCTGATCAACTGCATCTTTTTGATACTCCTATTTTATTGACAAGGGAGTATGCTTTGAAGATTGAGCAAAGAGTGGCAAAGAGGCTGATTGATGTAGTGTGTGCATTGATTCTTTTGGTTATTGCGTCTCCGATTATGCTGATTACAGCCATTATAATCAAATGCTATGATGGCGGTCCGGTTCTTTACAAACAGGTGCGCTGTACACGGGGTGGAAAAGAATTTCAGATTATGAAATTCAGAAGTATGCGTGTGGACGCCGAGAAGGATGGTGTGGCAAGGCTGGCTGCAAAGAACGATAGCAGAATCACACCAATTGGTAAATTTATTCGTGCAGTCCGTATCGACGAATTACCCCAGCTGTTCAATATTTTGCAGGGAGATATGTCCTTTATCGGCCCAAGACCGGAGCGACCCGAGATTATTAAGCAGTATGTAGAGGAAATGCCGGAATTTGTATTCAGAATGAAGGTTAAGGCTGGACTTGCAGGTTATGCGCAGGTTTATGGAAAATATAACACTACGCCTTATGATAAATTGAAGTTGGATCTGTCTTATATTGAGAATTACTCTGTATGGCTTGATTTAAAACTGATGCTTCTGACTTTAAAGATACTGATCAGGCCGGAAAGTACAGAAGGTGTAGATAACACACAGGTGACAGCAATGAAGTCTCTAAAAGCGGGGGAGCCGATAGAAAATGAAAACAGAAATGAATGAAGAATATTTGAATAGGGGAATGGACCTGAAACGGCTGGCGCTGTATCTTCAAAAAAAGATATGGCTGGTCATTATGCTGGCAATTCTGGGAGCTACCTGTGGAGGAATTATATATCAGGTAGTACGTTCTATGAGGATGCCGGTAGAATATGAGGCGGTTTCAAAATTGTATATCAGCTTCGGACATGATGAAAGTGGTGAGGTATATCAGTATTATAACGGGTATACATGGAATGATCTGTTGGACACAGATTCCATTCTTGACATTGTGATGACTGCACTGCCGGGATATGAGAGGCGGCAGGTTCAGGATGCTACCACTGCAGAAATCTTATCTGATATTCGTCTGCTTACGATTACGGTCAAAGGGGATAATGAAAAGTTTGTCCGTGAAATTCAGGATGCAGTGGAGAACGGACTGCGGGAGTATGCAAGGGAAAGTAAGGAGCTGGATCAGATAGAAGTAATCCGTTCCGGTGCACCGGAGCGCGTGTACTGGGATGACAGAACTACTTCAGCTTGTGTTACCGGAGCAATTCTTTTAGGCGTTCTGGCGATGCTGGTGATTGGATTTAATTATGTGCTGGATGAGTCTGTATATGTGCAGGAGGATGTGGAAAAGAAATACAGCTTTAAGGTGTTAGGAATATTAACCAGAAATCAAAAGGGATTACAGCCCTATGCAGGAGAGCTGAAAGCCAATATCCATTATATAATGGGGGAGAAACGCAGCTTTGCCATTTTGGATATGGATAATCATGGGGATATGAGAAAGCTGGAAATAGAGCGTCTTTTGAACAGGACAGACACAGATGGATTTGGAAGAAATGTACAGGTAGATGAAGGATTCAGCTGGCACATACCAGAAGAGGAAAATTCTGAACCGAAGGGTGAATGGGAAGTAATTGCTTTTAATGAAAACATCCTTTCAGAGGAAGAATGTCGGAAAATCAGAGAAATAGAAGGAGTCATTATTCTGCTTCCCTTTGGGAAGGACACCGGACGTAAGACCTCCAGAATCTTAAGCTTTCTGAGAAATCAGGATTGTCAGGTGCTTGGAATGGTGATTGAGCAGGCAGACGAGGAGTTCCTGAACAGATATTTTGCATAAAGGATGAATGGTTGAAGCTATGAAATTGCAGGTGCTGGTTGCAGCGGTAAATGAAGAAGTAAATACCTTGGCTGAGAAGATGAAGCTTGAGACAGATGCAATTATCGTCAATCAGTGTGACAATTTTGGTTATCAGCAGTATCTTCACAGGGGTAGGCTGATTCGCTGCTTTTCTATGGCAGAGAGAGGCGTGGGACTTAACAGGAACACGGCGTTACAGCGTGCGGATCAGGAATTGTGTCTGTTTTCCGATGAGGATATTGTGTTTTATCCGGGGTATGAGGATATCGTGGTCAGAGCCTTTGAGGAAAATCCGGATGCGGATATCATTACCTTTAACTTTAAGGTAGATCCTTCCAGAGCCACTTACTATAACCATACCAGGAGAAGGATCCGCTGGTATAATTATGGTCGTTATCCAACCTATGCGGTGGCTGCCAGAACGGAAGCCTTGCGTCGGGCTAATGTAAGCTTCTCCCTTCTTTTTGGAGGCGGGGCAAGATACAGTAACGGTGAGGACAGCTTGTTTTTACATGATTGCCTGAAAAAGGGATTGCACCTGTATGCAGATCCTGCAGAAATTGGTCAGGAGGTTTATAGGGAATCCACCTGGTTTAAGGGGTACAATCAGAAGTTTTTTGTAGATAGAGGAGTGCTTTATCATTTTCTTTATGGAAGATTGGCAGGACTTTTTTCCCTGCGGTTTTTGTATGCGCACAGGAAAGAGATGCTGAAGGAAATTTCCTTAAAGCAGGCTTATCAATGGATGAAGCAGGGTACTTTGGAAGGCAAGAGCAGAAACGGGCTTATGGTTAAATAGCAGAGAAAAGGTTGAGACTGGAGATTGCTATGGTTTTATATGTTTTGGTAGCGGTCATTACCGTTCTTTTGGGACTTTTGGTAAATAATCGCTGCATCGTCAGAGGGAATATGGTAAGCAGGCAGCAGATACTGAACGGACTTTGTCTGGTATCTGTTTTTCTGCTTCTGTTTGCAGTTTCTGCATGTCGATTGAATGTGGGAAATGATTATGCGAAATATGTGGAATTTATGCATCTGGTCCATTGCGATGCGTTTGTTCCCACAGAATGCGGATTTAACTGGATTGTAAAGGTTATTTATGGACTCAGCGGGTTTGAAAATTATCTTTTGGTGTTTGCTTTTTTTGCATTTTTTACAATTATGCTATTCTTAATAGCAATTTATCAGCAGGCAGATTCCTTTGCATTCAGTTTCTTTTTGTTTATGGCATTTGGTTATTACTTTCAGTCCTTTAACACAGTGAGATATTATCTGGCGCTTGCAATTGCAGTGGTGGCAATTCCGTATGTGCTTAGAAGAGAATGGCTGAAATTTATTCTGCTTGTGGTGCTTGGAGCAACCTTACATAAATCAATACTGGTGGTAATTCCACTCTATTTTCTGGCTTCTTTAAACTGGAAAAAGTGGCAGCTTGGGATAGCGGGACTATTCTGTTCCACCTTCTTTTTTATGCAGGATTTTTATCTACGGGTTGTGGTATTTCTCTATCCTACCTATGAAGATACGGAGTATCTGGAGGGTGGAACCAGTCTGGTAAACATTGCAAGGTGTCTGGCAGTGCTGATTCTTTCCTTGATCTGTTATAAAAAGGTGGTTAGAGATAGCAGACGGAATCGATTCTATTTTTATTGTAATTTAGGGGCGCTTGTCATGTATGTATGTTGCTCCTTTCTTCCGATCATATCCAGAATTGGATATTATCTGACCATTACCCATATTTTCTTCCTGCCGGCACTGCTGGAAGGAATAGAAAACAAAAAGATAAAAAAACTGTTTACAGCAGGTGTAGTCGGTGCGGCAATTCTGTATTTTACAGTGTTTATTTTAATGAAGGCAGGAAATGATGGACTTCGGATTCTGCCTTATGAAACCTTTATGTTTCATGATATGGTTCCCATTTTGTCTGATGTGAACTAAAGGGAAAAATAAGGAGAACAATGATGCAGCCTTTCTTTTCGATTCTTGTGGTGTGCTTAAATCCAGGGGATAAGCTGAAAGTAACTTTGGAAAGTATAGAAAATCAGAGCTTTCAGGACTATGAAGTGATTGTGAAGGATGGAATTTCTACGGATGGCTCTTTGGCCTATGCAGAGGCGCTTTTGGAAAAGTGGCAGGGGGAAAAGAAGCTCTGTAGATTAAAGCTTGTTTCAAAAAAGGATTCTGGAATTTATGATGCAATGAATCAGGCAGCTGAGGCGGCAGATGGCAAGTATGTTTATTTTTTAAATTGTGGAGACCGCTTTTATTCTGAGACTGTGTTGGCGGAAATGGCTGATTTTATAAGAGTATGCAGAAGAGAGGGAGAAGGAAGCACTATAATACCGGGAATCTATTATGGGAATATCTATGAGCGATTAACAGGACAACAGGTAACCTCTAATCCCCATATGGATGCCTTCGGGTGCTACCGGAATGTACCCTGCCATCAGGCATGTTTTTATGATAGAAGACTTCTTATGGCGCATCCCTTTGAAACCAGATATCGGGTGCGTGCAGATTATGAACAGTTCCTGTGGTGCTTTTTTACCAGCGAGTTTCAGGAAAAGGTGGACTTTCAGTATAAGGAGATGCTGATTGCAGACTATGAGGGAGGGGGCTTTTCGGAGACGAAAGAAAACCGGAGGATTTCTGCAAGAGAGCATAAGGAAATTACCGGAAAGTACATGACCAGGGGACAGCTTTTTAAATTCAGATTGATTTTATGGCTGACTTTGGCACCCATTCGGACGAAGCTTGCAGAAAATGAAAAAACAGCAGGAATCTATAATCGGTTAAAAAAGATTTTATATCTGAGAAAATAGAAGGATAGAAAATTTGGAGATAGAAATGCCGTAAAACGGCAGATTAGGAAAAACAATGAGCAGAGTTTTGTGGATTTGCAATATTATGCTGCCCGCAATCGGGCAGGAATTAAATTTACCATACAGCAACCGGGAAGGATGGCTTTCCGGTATTTTTGATAGGGTGTGCAGGGAAGATTCTCCCTTTACTCTGGGCGTATGTTTTCCGTCAGAAGAAACGCTGAGATTGACGGTACAGGGAATCAGCTGCTATGGATTTCGGGAAAATCTGAACACACCGGAGAATTATGATGAAGCCTTGGAAAAGGAATTTCATCAGATATTTGAGGAATTTCAACCGGATATGATTCATATTTTCGGGACAGAATTTCCGCACACCTTAGCGGCTGTCAAGGCATTTAATAATCCAAAGAAAACCCTAATTGGCATTCAGGGACTTTGCGGAGAAATTGCCAAAGTCTATATGGCAGGGCTGCCGGAAGCCGCCTATCGTCGTATAACCTTTCGTGATTTGATCAGGAAGGATTCTATCAGACAGCAGCAGGAAAAGTTCGTGCGCAGAGGTAAGAACGAGGCCCAGGCAATTATGGGCTGCGGAAATATTACGGGAAGAACACGTTTCGACAGGGAGGGAACTGCAAGGATTAATCCTCATGCGTTGTATTATCCCATGAACGAGACTATGCGTAAGGAGTTTTATACAGGGGGATGGAGTCTTAGCGAGTGTGAGGAGCACAGTATTTTCTTAGGACAGGGAGATTATCCTTTGAAGGGAATGCATTTTGTATTGGAAGCCATGGCACTTCTTTTACCCCAATACCCGGATTTAAAACTTTATGTGTCAGGTAACAGTGTAATTGAACACAGAACCCTTAAGGAAAAGTTAAAGCTCCCTGCATACGGAAAGTATTTACTGTCACTAATAAAGAAGTATAGGCTGAAGGAGCATGTGATCATGACCGGAAAGCTGAATGCCGGGGAAATGAAGGAGCAGTTTTTAAAATGCAGTGTGTTTGTATGTGCTTCTGTTTTGGAGAATTCTCCTAATACGGTGGGAGAAGCGCAGCTTCTCGGTGTGCCGGTGGCAGCTTCTATGGCAGGAGGAATACCGGATATGATTGCAGATGGAAGAGACGGTCTACTATTTCAGACAGGGGATGCTAAGGCACTGGCAAATCAGATTGAAGCACTATGGGATAGAAGCAAGGGGGAAGATGAACTTTGCCTTGCAGAAAGAATTTCAAGGGAAGCCAGAAAGCGTGCAAGGATAACCCATGACGGAGAAACTAACTATTTAAGATTACTTGAGATTTATAAAGCAATAGAGGAACGGGAATGACAGTAACATTTATATCCAATTACATTAATCATCATCAGATCCCCTTTTCTAATGCCTGTTATGAGTTGTGGGGAGAGGATTATCATTTTATTCAGACCCAGCCCATGGAGCAGGAGAGAGTTGACATGGGGTGGAGCGTGGAAGGTAAGGAGTTGCCTTATGTATGCTGCCTGTATGAGGAAGAACAGCAATGCAAAAAGCTGATTATGGAAAGTGATGTGCTGTTGGCTGGCTGGAGTGACCGTGAAGACTTGGTGCAGCAGCGATTGAATGCAGGGAAACTGACGATTCGCATCAGCGAACGACTTTACAGAGAAGGACAGTGGAAGGCAATTTCTCCAAGAGGGCTGATTCATAAATTTTTTGAGCATACCAGATACCGCAAGGCACCGGCATACCTTTTATGTGCAGGCGCTTATGTGCCTTCGGACTTTCATATCATACATGCCTATACGGGGAAAATGTTCAAGTGGGGTTATTTTCCGGAAACCAGGTATTATGAGAAAGCGCAGCTGGAGGAGATGAAATATGCGGACGGAAAGGTACATATCGTCTGGGCAGGGCGTTTCATTCCGCTAAAGCATCCTGAATATATGATTTTGCTTGCAAAAAATCTGAAAGAAAAATATAGGATTCATATCCACATGGTGGGAAGCGGCGAGATGGAGGAAGCTTTGCAGACCCTTGCAGCAGAACAGAAGGTGCTTGATGCTATTACCTTTTATGGATTTCAGACACCGGATCAGGTGAGGAACATCATGGAAAAGTGTCATATCCACATTTTTACCAGTAATCATTTAGAGGGATGGGGGGCTGTGGTAAATGAGGCGATGAACAGTGGGTGTGCAGTGGTGGCTAATGCACAGGCAGGGGCAGTTCCTTATCTGATTAGACATGAGGAAAACGGAATGGCATATCCTGACGGAAGCTATGAGAAGATGGAGCTGGCAGTGAGATATTTGCTGGAGCACTCCACCCGGAGAAAAGAGATGGGACAGAAGGCGTATGAAACGATTACCAAATTGTGGAATGCGAAGCATGCTGCAGAGGAGCTGGCACGAGTGATCGATGGCATTCAGTCAGGAAAAACAGAATTTGCTGAGGAAGGGCCAATGAGCCCAGCTCCGGTAATTGCACCGAGGAAAATGTATGAATGGATGGAGGGAAAACCTTGGAAGAAGAAAGAAGACCAGTATTAATCAGTGTTATCATACCGGTTTATAATGTTGTAGATTTGCTTCCGAAATGTGTGGATTCTATTCGCAGGCAGACTTATCGCAATCTGGAAATCATTCTGGTGGATGATGGTTCTACCGATAATAGCGGTGCGCTGGCAGAAAAGATGGCATTAGAGGATAAAAGAATCCGTGTCTTTCACAAAGAAAACGGAGGCTCGTCATCGGCCAGAAATCTGGGGATTTCCAAGGCACAGGGAGACTATATTGGATTTGTTGACAGTGACGATTATATAGAGCCGGAGATGTACGAGAAACTCCTTGCTACAGCCCTTGAGGAAAATCTGTTAATGGTGCAGATATCAAGGGATGAAATTGATGAGGAGGGAAATCGGATGCCTGATGTATGTGAACCTCCAGAGGAACCAGTGCTGTGGGAATGTGAGCAGTTTATGAGGGAATTGCTCCTGCATAGAGGTGACTGCTCTTTTTGCACCAAGCTGGTACATTCTTCTCTTTTAAAAGAAGAGCGGTTTCCTGAAGGAGAGCTGAATGAGGATTTCTATCTGCTTGTGAGACTATTACCGAGGATACCGGCGGTGGCAATTCTGCCTGATCAGGATTATCATGTATTTTACCGATACGGAAGCAATACCCGAACCCGGAATAAGGATGAGTTTCCACAGGTGTTTACGGATATTGTGATAAATGCTGACCGAGTTTATGAAATTGTAAAAAAGGAGTATCCGGATCTTTTGCCGGAAGCAATGAGATTTGGGCTGTTTCAACGGCTGGACTATATGCTTCATATTCCCATTTCCCTAATGAACAGTAAGAACCAATTTTACTGTCAGGTAAAAGAATACTTAAGGAGACACAGGAAGGATACAATAAAGTCCCCTTATCTGACCAAAAAAAATAAAGTGTATTTACTGCTACTTGGCACAGCACCTAAATTTGTTCGCTCAGCCCACAGAATGTTAAAAGGAAAACAGGAATGAATATAGCTTCAAAGAAGAGAAACTTAATTTTTGTGGTTATCATGGCAGTATTGCTCTTGGGGCAGCTGGCACTGCTATTTTACTATGGAAATCAGAAAGCAGGCTTCCATGAGGATGAATTGTATACCTTTTATTCCACAAATAAAACTGCAGGACTTTTTGTAAATGACAGACAGTGGGCACAGCAGGAAGAGCTGCGTAATGATTTTGTGGTACTGCCGGGAGAACAATTTCGATATAATGTAGTTAAGCAGATGCAGTCATGGGATGTGCATCCCCCAATCTATTATTATATTTTTCACACTGCATGCTCGCTTTTTCCTGACGTGTTCAGCAAATGGCTTGGAATTAGCGTGAATATGATTGCCTTTGTGGGTTCCTTTCTGCTTCTTGCCTATGGTGCATATATGGCAGCAGGGGAACAACATGGAAAAATGATGGCATTTCTGTCTTGCCTTGGATGGGGATTTAGTTCAGCGGTAATTTCCGGGGTAATGTTCATCAGAATGTACCAATGGCTGACTTTGTTCATTCTGTTGTGTATGGATTTACATTTACGTGCCATGAAAAAACAGGATTTTAGGATTTTAAGCTTTTATCTTCCCCTTAGCATTACAGTGTTTTTGGGCTTTTTAACACAGTATTATTACATTATTTTCCACTTCTTTTTGGGAGCAGGGTTTTGCCTTTTATTTCTAAAAAACAAAAAAATGAAGGAATTACTTGCCTATTTTATTACTTGTGCGGCGGGACTGGGACTTGCTATCTGCTATTATCCATCAAGCCTTGCACATATTTTTAGGGGATACCGGGGCACGGAGGCAGTCAGTGAATTCAGTAATGCGTCTAATACCTTTGAAAGACTTCGGTTCTTCTATGGTTTGTTTGATGATTTCGTGATGAATGGGACACTAAGTATCTGGCTTTTGTTAATCTGCATTGGTCTTGTGACCAGAGGATATCTGAAAAAGCGAGGAAAAGTAAAGGGTAGCTTATTAAATGCGTCAGCAGGGCTGATGTTGTTTGCTGCTTTGGGATATTTCTTTACTATCGCTAAGACGGCACTTTTGCTTGGAGAAACCTCCAACCGATATCAGCTTCCGGTTTATGGGATTTTAATTTTTCTCATTCTATATGTGACGTGGAAATTAGCGGATGGCATGATAGGAAATTACAGGATAATGGCTGGGGCACTTGCATTGGTATTTGTGCTGATCGATGGACTAGCACTGAAAAATGACAGAGTTTTTTTCCTGTATACGGAAGAAAAAGAAATTATGGAGTTTGTGAAGGAACATGCCGAAGAACCAGTTGTAGTGTTTTATAATGAAGCGTCTGCTGATCATGTATGGTGGCTTTCGGATGAATTGATACAATATCCCAAAGTGTATTTTGCAAGTCAGGGGAATAGGGAACTGATTAAAGATGAAACAATTACCAATAGTAGGCGACTGCTGGTATATGTGGCAGATTACGAGAATCAGGAAGAATGTCTAAAAGGAATTTTGAGAGTGAATGAAAATCTGAAGTCTTATCAGGTGGTGGGAGAGAAGAAGCTTTGGACGCTTTATGAATTTTCGTAAAAATCCTGAAAAATTGGGGATTGCAACTGTATATTTACATGAGAAAACTTAAAAGCAACAGAGGATTGATAGAAGTTGCCTCCGCGCAACCGTATGATAAAAGTACATTCAAAACCGGGAACGAAAGCCCCGGCACAAAAAAATACGGTTCAATGAGGAGGAATAAGGAATGGATGAGAAAATGAGTTTTGGAGAAAATTTGCAGTGCTTAAGAAAACAGAGGGATATTACCCAGGAACAGCTGGCAGAGCAATTGGAGGTTTCGAGACAATCTGTATCAAAGTGGGAATCTGGTGCGAGCTATCCAGAAATGGAAAAATTGTTACAGATTTGCAGCCTGTTCAATTGTAATATGGATACTTTGATGCAGGGAGATGTGAGCAAGAGTTTTGCAGAAGATGTACATGGATATGACAAATTTCAGAACTGGTTCAGTAAAATGATTACCGGGGGAACGGCAATTCTCTTATTTGGAATCAGCGTTATGATGTTTTTAAATGGGCTTGGATTCAATGAAGTATTTGCTGTTGCTGCTTTCTTTGGATTGTTGATTGTGGCTGTGATGATGTTTATTGTGGCAGGGTTACAGTATGACCAGTTTCAGCAGAAGCATCCGTTAGTAGAGGATTTTTACTCAGAAGAAGAAAAGGATTTGTCCTACAGGAAGTTTACTGTGAGAATCGCAGCAGGAGTGGGAATGATTCTGATTGATGTACTCTATTTGATTGTAGCGAATGGAATACTGGAAGGTCAAGTGGGGCTGGATGCCGTTTTGGTTGAGAGATGTGAATCCCTTATGATGGGCGCCTTTATGCTGATTCTTACAGCAGCAGTAGCTATTCTTGTCTATGGTGGAATGCAGAAATCAAAGACGGATGTAAAAGAATATAATAAAGAAAAGAACAAGACCCCTGAGCAAAAGAAAAGGGCGGAACTGAACGGGAAAATATGCGGCTGCATCATGCTACTTGCAACCATTATTTTTCTGGTATGGGGACTGATGTTTGACGGATTTAAGATTGCATGGATTGCTTATGCGGTAGGAGGTATCCTTTGCGGAATTGCATCTGTAATCTTGTCTAAAGAGAGTGAATAGGTGTTTCATTTGGCATGGGACAACGTCGGCTGGCGGATATCTTCGCAGGGACTATAACAGCTTTCGGGATTTTGGGAAACAGTCATTGCAAATATCTGTTAGTTGCCCCTTCTGGCAAACTTGAAGCCTGTAGCGTGTAAAGCGCTAGAGCCTTATTAATAATTTTGTGAAAAATCAAGAAATCCATTTTAGAAGATGTACAGCCCGATTTAAGTGTCTGAGCGTTAGCGAGTTTTTAAATCGGGCTGTTTATATCATCTCTAAAATGAATTTCTTAGATTTTACCAAAATTTTTTATAGGTTCTAGCGCTTTACACGCTACCAGCTTCTTCGAACATGCCATCCGGGCAACAATATTTTTGCAATGACTGTTTCTACAAATCCATCGAAAGGCAGTTAAAAGTCCCTGCGAAGATATCCGCCAGTAGACGCTGTTCTCTGACAAAGCTAAAGGACTATCGGGAGAATAAAAAAATTTGCCTACGGTGTTTATTCGTGTTACAATAGAGCAGAATAAACATTGGAGGCAAATTTCATGTTATTAGATAATAAAACAATTCTTATTACCGGTGGTACAGGTTCCTTCGGTAAGTGCTTTACGAAATATGTTCTGACTAATTATAACCCTAAGAAGATTATTATTTATTCAAGAGATGAATTTAAGCAATTCATGATGCAGAACGAGTTTAAGGAATATGAGGACAAGC
>CAMBLS010000067.1 GCA_945868485.1 uncultured Lachnospiraceae bacterium
AAAATTCTTAAAAAACTGATGGTGCTGCTTGATAAGCGGCAGAAGAGAGTCATGGTACTCCTGATTATATTAATGCTGATTGGTGCGGTGTTAGAAACGGCAGGTGTTTCCATGGTTCTGCCGGTTATGAATGTAGTCATGGATGAAAATGCGGTAGAAAAGCATGCATATTTACAGGTGCTGTGTCGTATTCTTCATATTGATAATGGGGATACCAGAAGCCTGATGATTTTTACCATGGTAGGGCTGATTGGTATTTTTGTGATTAAAAATATCTTCCTTTTCTTCCAGCAGAAGGCACAGCTGAAGTTTGTATATACCAATCAGTTTGCCACTTCCAGAAGAATGATGATTAACTTTATGGAGCGACCCTACGAATATTATCTGAATGCGGATACCTCAGTGATTCAGAGAAGTATTACATCAGATGTCAATAATATGTACGGGTTAATCCTTTCTCTGTTACAGCTGTTCAGCGAGGCAATCGTGTTTGTATGTCTGGCAGTGGTCAGTCTGTTGGCAGATGTGTGGATGACTATTACAGTTACGGTGCTTTTGGTGGTGGTGCTGTTGATAATCAAATGCATTTTAAAGCCCATCATGAAAAAGGCAGGGGAAGAAAATCAGGACTATTACAGCGGTCTTTACAAATGGATTGATCAGTCTGTAATGGGGATAAAAGAGATTAAAATCGCCAATAAAGAAAATTATTTTATCAACGAATATGCCAAATGTGGTGCAGGGTATGTGAGCGCTGTACAGAGATATAACCTGTTTAACGCCACACCGAGACTATTGATTGAGACAGTGGCAATTGCCGGAATGATTTTTTATATGATGATCAAGATTTTGGGAGGTACAGCGGTAACGGACATTATGCCGCAGGTAACGGCTCTCGCAGTGGCTGCCATGCGTTTGATTCCCTGTGCCAATAGAATTAATAACCATTTAACTTCTATCTCTTACTTTGAGCCCTTCTTTATGGGGGTTAGCGATAATCTTCAGGAAGAAATCAGGGATGAAAGCATCAATTATGATGAAAAGGCATATCAGAAGAAGATTGAAGTGGAAAAGCTGGAGATCAGGGACAAGATTGAACTGAAGGATATTGTTTACAAATATCCTAATAGTGAGGTGCTGATTTTTGATCATGCCAATATGGAAATTCCGATTGGAAGGTCAGTTGGAATTGTAGGAACCTCCGGTGCAGGTAAGACGACTGTGGTGGACATTCTGTTAGGACTTCTTACACTGCAGAACGGCGAAATTTTGGCGGACGGTGTAGAAGTGCGGGATCACTATCAGTCCTGGCTGAAAAATATCGGCTACATTCCTCAGACCATTTTTATGATTGATTCTACCATTCGTAAGAATGTGGCCTTTGGTTGTGCAGATGAGGATATTGATGATGAAAAGGTGTGGCGTGCACTGAAGGAAGCTCAGTTGGATGAGTTTGTAAGAGGACTTCCTGAGGGACTTGACACCAGCATTGGAGAAAGAGGTATTCGCATTTCAGGAGGACAGAGACAGCGTATCGGAATTGCAAGAGCTTTGTTTGAGGATCCCGAGGTATTGGTTTTGGATGAGGCAACCTCTGCACTGGATAATGAAACAGAGGCGGCAATTATGGATTCCATTAATCGTCTTCATGGCAAAAAAACACTTCTTATCATTGCTCATCGTCTTCAGACCATCGAAAAATGTGACATGGTCTATCGGGTAGAAAATGGTAAGGTTTCAAGAGAAAGATAGAGCGAGAAAGGGGAAGCAGAGCAGGATGGCAGATCAAAAGCGCATGGCAAATTATGAGTTGTTGAGAATTCTGGCAATGGTCATGGTAGTTGTTTTGCATTTTTTGACTCATTCTGACTGTTTGATCAGCCTAGACCAGTCTCTTGACAGCGTCAGAATTTTAGGAACACTGTTGGAATTTTTCTGTCTTGTGGCAGTAAATGTATATGTATTTATCAGTGGTTATTTTGGAGTAAACAGTTCCTTTAAACCCAGCAAGGCAGTGACGTTGCTTTGTCAGATATGGTTTTATGCATTGCTGATTCCGTTGGTGCTTTCGGCAGCAGGCGTGCCTGTTGTGGCATGGGAGGAGGGAAGGCTAAATCTCTATGGACTGGTACAATATGTTTTTCCCATAGAAACAGAGCATTACTGGTTTGCCACCTCCTATTTCATGCTGTATCTCTTAAGCCCGATTCTGAATACTGCGGTGAGGAATATGTCCAAGAAGCAGCTGCAGATTATGCTGGGAGGTTTGCTCGTTCTCTTTTGTATCATAAAAAGCATCAGTCCGATTCCTTTTGTGACGGATAGATATGGATATGATCTTTCCTGGTTTATCTGTGTCTATTTGGTGGCTGCTTATTTGGGAAGGTATGGTTTCCCGTTTATGGAAAAAAACGGGTGGGCAATTTATGTGGGAAGCTGTTTGGCAGGCTTTGGGCTTCACCTTGTGGCATGGGTTGTATGCCAGAGATGGACCAGCTTTCAGTATTATTCTTCAGTACCCTTCCACTATAATTTTATCTTTTGCCTGACAGGTGCCATAGGATTATTCTATGGCTTTTCACACATTCAGATAAAAGAAGGACGGATGGCACAGCTGATACGAAAAATGGGGGCGTTGAGCTTTGGAATATATTTGTTACATGAGCATATTGATGTAAGAACCCTTTGGTACGGGTGGATCAGCGGTATCGTGAATCCCACAGGTGTCCGGGGAATCGGTACTTTTATTTGGGAATTATTCTGTAGCATAGTGCTTATTTTTGCAGTTGGTATGATAATAGACGGGATTAGAAGTAAATTGTTCCTTGGGGCAGCAGCGGCGCTTGGACAAACCAGAGCAGGACGAAAGCTGAAAGAGTTGGATGGATTCTTTGCAATAAGGTCATAGGAAATTATGAAAGAGAAGGAAGGAGCAGAAAGGATGCACTTAGGTCAGGCTGATAAAGAAAAACTTCAAAAAATATGGAAACTGGCAGAGAATGTTTTGTTCCCTCTTATTCTGCTACTGTTTCCCCTGTTGAAGGCAAATCAGGGGATTGATCTGACTGATACCGGCTACAGTCTTGGAAATTACAGGTTTTTTGGACAGGTTGGCGGTGTGTGGACGCTACTTACCTTTCTGTCCAATGTGCTGGGATTTCTTCTGACAAAGCTCCCCATGGGTGGCACCATGCTGGGAATGAAGATATATACCTCGCTGATTATCAGTGGGATGGCACTTCTGGGATACCGCTTTTTTAAGACCAAAATGCCCGCATGGCTTGCCTTTGTGGGAGAGATTGCGGCAATTGGATTTTGCTGGTGCCCTTCCGTTATTCTATACAACTATTTGACTTATTTTTTGTTCCTTTTAGGAGCCATCCTCCTATTCCGTGGATTGGCGGGAGCAAGACCGGTTTGTCTGGTGGCGGCAGGAGCAGTGCTTGGTTTGAATGCGCTGGTTCGTTTCCCCAATAATGTTCTAGAGGCAGGATTGATTGTTGCGTTATGGTATTATGGCGCCTTAAAGAAAAAAGAGATAAAGCGGATTGCCAGGGAAACAGGACTGTGTATTGCCGGCTATCTGTTTTCGTTTCTGATTTTGCTTGGAACTATCTCTGTCACTTATGGAATGGGTACCTTTGGAAATATGATTACAGGTGTCTTTGGTATGGCTGGGGGAGCCTCAGACTATACCCTTGGAGAGATGGTGCTTTCTATTCTGGATGCCTATTTCCATGGCTTTCAGTGGTTGCTTTATATGATTATCTGCATTTTGCCGGGAATTCCATTCCTCGTCATACAGAAAGAGCGGTTTACAAGGGTGCGTAAGGTGATTTATTGTATCTGCATTCCCGTTCTGTTTTTTGTATTAGGTAAATGGGGAATGTACAATTTCAGATATTATCAGAAGGAATCGGCGCTTCAGTGGGGAGCAGTTTTCCTGTTGGTAGCCATTGTGGTAGCAGTGTGGATGCTTTTTACCAAAGCTTTGGATGATGAATGGCGTCTGATAGGATGTATTGCTCTGGTAATTATTTTGATTACACCTCTTGGCAGCAACAATTACATCTGGCCACTTTTAAATAATCTTTTCTTTATTGCACCCATGGTATTCTGGATGGTTTATCGTTTGGCAAGGTGGGGGAGAGCTTATCTTGATGTCACGGAAAAGGTACCCTTATTCCCGGTAAAAGCTATGCTTTCCGGAATCATGATTGCCTTTTTGATACAGGCGGTTGGGATCGGATGTCAGTATGTTTTCTTAGATGGAGAAACAGGAGAAGAAAGAAGTTTTCATGTAGCAGACAATTCGGTGCTTGCAGGAATGTATACCGGGGAAATGAACGCTGAAACGCTGGAAGAAATTTCAGTATTCATGACAGAGAACAAGGCAGAATACGCTGATAAGAAACTGATTCTTTACGGAAATATTCCAGGCCTTGCCTACTATCTGGATAAGCCTCCTGCAATTTATACCACTTGGGCAGATTTGGATACCAGTTCCTTGAGCCAGCTCCAAAAGGAACTACAGGAAATTGCTTCGTCCCTTGGAGAAGAGGGACAGGAAAGGCCACTGGTAATTCTTACCCCACAGCTGGCAGCGTATCTTTCCCACAATGCTGATGCCATGGCGTGGTGGGGAACAGATGAAGAAGAATGTGACCGGGATAAGAAGCTTGAAGCAATACAGGCGTTTATGGAAATGGGTGCTTATGAGCAGGTTTTTGCAAATGAAGCATTTGTGATATATGAGTAGCGACAGATAAGAAAGGTGCGATATTAAAATGATTCGATTTAATGTACCTCCTTATACAGGAGGAGAAATGAAAAATGTACAAAAGGCCATTGAAAATATGCATATTTGCGGTGATGGAGAGTTTACCAGAAAGTGCAGTGAATATCTGGAAGAAACCACAGGAACAGCCAAGTGCCTGCTTACTACCTCCTGCACCCATGCGCTGGAGATGGCAGCGCTTTTGTGTGACTTAAAAGAAGGGGACGAAGTAATTCTTCCCTCCTACACCTTTGTTTCCACAGCGGATGCTATTGTATTAAGGGGAGCAAAAGCGGTTTTTGTGGACATTCGTCCGGATACGATGAACATTGACGAGACACTGATAGAGGGTGCCATTACAGAGAGAACTAAGGCCATCTTTGTGGTACATTATGCGGGAGTTGCCTGTGAGATGGATACCATTATGGAAATTGCAGAAAGGCATCATTTAAAGGTGATTGAGGATGCTGCCCAGGCAATCATGTGCACCTATAAGGGCAAAGCACTTGGAACCATCGGAGATTTCGGATGCTACAGTTTTCATGAGACCAAAAACTTCAGTATGGGCGAGGGTGGAGCACTTTTGATCCGTGATCCTAAATACATTGAAACCGCTGAAATTTTGCGGGAAAAGGGAACCGACAGAAGTAAATACTTCAGGGGTCAGGTGGACAAGTACAGGTGGATGAACTTTGGCTCCTCCTATTTACCAAGTGATATGAATGCAGCCTATCTTTATACACAGTTGGAAATGGCAGATCAGATTAATGACACCCGGCTTGCCAGATGGAAACAGTATTATGAGCTTCTTTCGCCCTTAGAGGAAGCAGGAAAGATTGAGCTTCCCATAATACCGGAGGGCTGTGAACATAATGGACATATGTTTTATATTAAGACGAAGGATCTGGAGGAACGCACCCGCCTGATTGATTTCATGAAGGCAAATGATGTACTTACGGTATTTCATTATGTACCGCTTCACTCCGCACCGGCGGGTATGAAATTTGGCAGATTCCACGGTGAAGATCAATATACCACCAAAGAAAGTGAACGCCTGCTGCGCCTTCCAATGTTCTATCAGCTTAAGGAGGACGAGGTAGATTACATTGCAGGAAAAGTAAAGGAATTTTATGGAGCTTAAAAGTCGCCTGAAAAAGAATGAAAACTGGATGATTGCGGTTCTGGTCATACTGATTTTGGGAATCTTCGCCGGTGCAAAATTTGACTATTATTATGACCTGAATGATGATGTGCTGATGAAGGATATTCTTGCGGGGGTTTACACCGGCACACCCGAGGGGCATAATATACAGATGCTCTGGCCAATCAGTGCCCTGATTAGCCTTTTTTATCGAATTGCCAGACCTCTTCCGTGGTATGGACTGTTTCTTTGCGGATGTCATTTTGGCTGTTTCTTTCTGATTCTGAAGCGGAGCCTTAAGCTGAATGAAACCTGGACTGGAAAACTGGCAGTGGCACTTACGGAAGGGCTTTTCTTTACAGGGTTGTTTCTGGAGCATCTAATCTATGCGCAGTACACGGTGACCTGCACCCTGTTGGGGGCAACAGCTGCATTTTTGTTCTATACTACCGACAGTGACCTTCCTGCAAAGGATTTTATCCGAAAGAACATCCCTTCAGTATTGCTTGTGGCGGTTGCATATTTAATCCGTTCGGAGATGCTGCTTTTGGTACTTCCCATGATTTGCGTGGCAGGAGTCGCAAAATGGGGGAGTGAGACAAAAATTTTCACCAAAGAAAACAGCATAAAGTATTTTACAGTGATTGGTCTGATTCTTGGGGGAATCCTGCTGGGACAGCTGATTCATAGAATCGCATACGGTTCTTTGGAATGGCGTACATTTACGGAATTTTTTGATAACAGAACAGAACTCTATGACTTTCAGGAGCCACCTTCTTATGAGGAACACCGGGAGTTTTATGACAGCATTGGTTTAAGCGAAAGCGAAAAAGTCTTGCTGGATAACTATAATTTCGGCATGGATGAAGAAATTGATGAAACTATGGTAGGAGAAATTGCAGCCTATGCCGGAAAAAATAAAAGCGCCAAGAAGCCTTTCATGGAAAAGCTTCCTGAAAAATTGAAATATTATGTGTATCGTTTTACCCACGGACCTGAAGATACAGGAAGTGACTATCCATGGAACTATAGTGTGATACTGACATATCTCGTGGCTTTTCTTCTGGCATTGCCGAAAAAAGCGAAAGATGAAGCCTTGGAGGCTTGTGGGAAGATTGGATATCTGAAAAATGCGCTGGGAGCACTGTGGAAACTGGCCTTTTTATTTGTAGTTCGCACCCTTCTTTGGATGTTTATCCTAATGAGGGATCGGGATCCGGCAAGAATTACCCACTCCTTATATTTAATGGAGTTATGCATTCTGACGGCGATGGCGTTTTCAGAATGGTGTCAGATTCGGCATGAGACCACCCGGAAGCTGGGCGGATATGTGGCACTGGCTGGATTTCTGATTCTTTCCCTTGTAATGCTTCCTGATAGCATCAAGAAGGTTGATGCAGGACAGAAGGAGAGAGAAGGGGCCAATGCGCCTTATCAGGAGCTGTATCAGCATCTTTCGGCGCAGGAAAATGCAGACAATTTCTATTTTATTGATGTATATTCTTCGGTAGCCTATTCTGAGAAGATGTTTGAGGCTGTAGACAATTCATTGGACAACTACGATATCATGGGCGGCTGGGCATGCAAGAGTCCTCTGCAGAGGAAGAAGTTGAAGATTTTTGGTATTGAGAACATGGAGCAGGCGCTGAAGGATCAGGAAAATGTCTACTTTGTGCGTAAAAGCAGTGAGGATATGCAGTGGATTTGGGACTACTATGAAGGGCATGGAACACCTGTGGAGGTAACTTTGG
The DNA here is from genome assembly GCA_945868485.1 of uncultured Lachnospiraceae bacterium. GTDB lineage: Bacteria > Bacillota > Clostridia > Lachnospirales > Lachnospiraceae > Suilimivivens. Next base: position 7,670 of record CAMBLS010000067.1, read on the forward strand.
TAGAAACAGTGGCAGAAGTGTTTGAGATTTACAAGGTGGAAGCGGCCGGATAACAGTATGGAGACAACGATGGAGATAGAGAAAAGGCAGGGAGAAATGCCCATCATGGAGGGGCAGGACATTTATCTTCGTCCCATGGATGAAGGGGATACAGAGGATATTATCAGATGGCGCAACAGCAAATTTGTCCGCAGAAATTTTATATATCAGCAGCCTTTTACTAGAGAGGGTCATGAAAACTGGATAAAGACCATGATTAGCACTGGTAAAGCAGTTCAGTTTATTATTTGTACCAAAGCCGGAAAAGCTGTGGGAAGCGTCTATTTGCGGGACATTGACAGAACCCATCAAAAAGCAGAATATGGCATCTTCATTGGGGAGAAAGAAGCTTTGGGCTGCGGATATGGAACCCAGGCAGCCAGACTGATGATCAGCTATGCCTTTCACCAGCTGGGGCTTCACAAGCTGATGCTGCGGGTGCTGGCAGAAAACAGGCAGGCCTGCAGGAGCTATGAAAAGGCAGGCTTTGTTAAGGAGGCTTATCTGAAGGATGAGGTCTATTTGGAAGGAAAGTATAAAGATATTATTTATATGGCGGTAATCAATGAGTAGTGCAGGAGGATCTTTTGTGAAAAAGTTGATAAGCTATGTAATTCCCTGTTACCGATCCCAGGCAACACTGCCCGGTGTGGTAGAGGAAATTCAGCAGACAATGAAAAAGTTGGAACAATATGAATATGAAATTGTGTTGGTCAATGACTGCTCTCCGGATGGCACTTTTGATACCATCCGTAAGCTGTGTGAGGAAAATGACAACATTACCGGAATTAATCTGGCGAAAAATTTCGGACAGCACAGTGCATTGATGGCGGGCTTCCACTATGCCCAAGGAGAAATTGTGATCTGTCTGGATGATGACGGGCAGACACCTGCAGATGAAGCGGATAAACTGATTTCCGGTATTGAGCAGGGAGCAGATGTAGTTTATGCAAAATATATACACAAGCATCATTCCGGCTTTCGCAACTGGGGAAGCCATGTGAATGAGCTGATGACCAGAGTGATGCTGGGAAAGCCCAAGGATTTGTATCTCTCCAGCTATTTTGCTGCCAGAAGATTTGTGATAGAAGAAATTATCCGGTATGAATATGCCTATCCCTATGTGATTGGACTGGTGCTTCGCAGTACAAAAAATATTGTGAACGTAGAGGTAGAACACAGAGACCGTCAGGCAGGCGCATCGGGATATACTCTGGGAAAACTGCTGGGACTTTGGTTTAACGGATTTACCGCTTTTAGTGTGAAGCCCTTAAGAATTGCAACAGTCACAGGGGCGGGCTGTGCATTGGTAGGATTTGCCTATGGAATCTATACGATTATCAAAAAAATTTTTATCAATCCTCCAGGACTGGTAACCGGATTTAGTGCGCTGATGTCGGTAATGGTATTTATGGGTGGAATGCTGATGCTGATGATGGGGCTGATAGGCGAATATATGGGAAGAATGTATATTTCCATGAATAATTCTCCCCAATATGTGATTCGGGAAATTGCAGGCAAGGGACTGGAAGAAGAAAAAGGTTGAAGAAATGAAGAAAGAAGCAGAAGGTAAAAAGGGTTTAACTGCATATTTGCAAGCTTCTTTCCCTGTAAGAACGGCGGTTGCGGCAGGACTTTCTTTTGCCGGTGCCTGTGGGTTCCCGTGGATGCTTCATCTGGAGGGGGCGTGGCTGGGTTATTCCAACAGTATCTTGTCCGTATTTGTGTTTGTAGTACTTTTTTGGCTGATGGGGCGAGTACTTCAAATGGATTTTGATGGGAAGATATATAGATGGTTCTGGCCGGGACTTGTAGGGACATTGTTTTCTCTTTGCATGGTTTTTGGCACTCAGCTGGATTTAAAGGGAAGCGTTCCTTTTCAAAAAGGAAGCATGTGGATCAGCATTGTAGTACTTGCAGTTATTTTTACCTTGCTGGTCAGATATTTTTGGGAACAGCTGCCACGGTGTATGTGGGTAATAAGAACAAAGAATTCCAAGGAAGCAGGGAAGAGAAAGGGAGTAGAAGAGGAAAAAGCACAGAAATGTGAAAACCTGACAATGCAGAAGAGAGGCTGGCGTAGTTTCCTTATAACTGCTGTTGTGATATTCATCTGTTATCTTCCCGTGTTTTTGGCTGTTTATCCAGGCTTTTTCGTGTATGATGCCCAGGATGAATATTTACAGGTGGTCACAAGAAATTTTTCTACCCATCATCCGCTACTTCATGTACTGTTACTGGGAGGCGTGATTCAGCTGGTTTATAAGCTGACAGACTCCTACAATCTGGGAATTGCATGTTATACGCTTTTACAGATGATGGTGATGGCAGGAATTTTTGGATGGTGTGTGGAGCGGTTAAAACAAAGGGGTATGAAACGGTTCGGAAGAATTCTGCTCACCTTATATTTTGGACTGTGTCCGGTGTTGGTGATGTTTTCCCTCTGCTCAGCAAAGGATGGACTTTTTACCGGAATGCTGCTGATTATGGTACTTTTACTGCAGGAGTTATGCGGTAGTCCAGAAAGTTTTTTTCAAAAGAAACATGCAGTAATACTTTTTGCAGCAGCATCCCTGGGAATGATGCTGCTACGGCATAATGGATTTTATGCGTTTCTTGTTTTTATTCCGGTGCTTGCATTCTATTTAAAAAGATACACTAAAAAGCTTCTTATCAGTATGCTTGGAATTGTAGCAGCTTATTTGGTGATAAATGCATCCCTTACGTCACTGCTTCATGCAGATAGTTCGGAGCATCAGGAGATGCTGACGGTTCCGATTTCCCAGCTTGCAAGAGTATACAGCAATGAGAAGGATGCACTTCCTGAAGAAGAAAAGCAGATACTTTACCAATATCTTTCGAGGGATGCGCTTGCTCGTTACAATCCTAAGGTAACAGACGGGGTAAAGATAGATTTTAATAATGAAGCCTTCTCCACAGAGAAGGCAGGATTCTTTAAGCTTTGGCTGCGATGGGGGATAAAACATCCGTTTACTTACTTAAATGCCTGGTTTATGACCTCTTATGGGTACTGGTATCCTGATACGGTAATTGATGTTTACCGGGGCAATACTGTATTTACTTATACCTATGAGGACAGCTCCTATTTCGGATATGAGGTGGAGCAGCCGGGAATAAGGGAAAGCAAGCTTCCGGCACTGGATGAGCTGTATCGAAGAATGTCACTGGAGATTTTTCAGCAGAAGCTGCCGGTGGTATCTATGCTGTTTTCTCCGGGCTTTCTGTTCTGGATGATGGCATTCCTTTTGGGCTTTTTCTGTTACCAAGGAAAATGGAACAGTGTGGTGCCTTTTGTGCTGCCGATACTTTGTTATTTGACGGTGCTTTTGGGACCCACTTATCTGGTAAGATATGTGGTGTTTTTATGGGTTGTGGTTCCACTGCTTTTATGGGAACTTGTCCGATTTGATAATTGAAAGCATCTGTGATATACTTACCCATGCAAAAAAGGAAAAAGACTGTGCAATTTACGGAAGGAAATTAAAAGAGTAAATATGAAAAAGATTGTATATAAAAGTCAGGCAATACAGGCAGTCATATTGGTCATAGCAGCATGTATTCTGGTGTCCTTGTGGCCTCTTAGGATATGGCATGAGACGATTACGGAAGCGATACTGCCCCAGACAGGCGCCATGACGGACATGGTGGATAATGATAAGACGATTTTACAGAGTTTTGTGGCACAGTATGACCATATGCAGACCATTTCTCTTTATCTGGGAGATGCAACGGAAGGAGAAAGCTTTTATGTTCGTCTGTTAAATGAAGGACAGGTCATGGTAGCGGAGGAAGAGGTCAGGATTGAACCTGAAAACCTTCCCGGATATTATGAAGTGCTGATGGACGTCGATATGGAAGTAGGCAAGATGTACCACTGTATCGTTCAGGGAAATGATTCCAATGTTTTTCTGGGCTGTGAGTCTCTGCCTTTGGAAGAGATGCCCTATGCAGGCACTATGTATTATGACAATACATCCATTGAGGGAATGAATCTGGTAGCAGACTATAATTATAGCGTTCCTCTTCGCAAGGGGAAGGTGCTTTTGATTGGTGCTCTGACGGTACTGCTTGCTACGCTGGCAATCGCAGCAGCAAGAGG
>CAMBLS010000068.1 GCA_945868485.1 uncultured Lachnospiraceae bacterium
AGAGCGTCGCATTGGTAGTGCGGAGGTCACGGGTCCGATTCCCGTCAGCAGCTTTTGAAACCCTTGATTTTCAAGGGTTTTTTCTCTTATGAGAAAGGTATAATATTAATGAGAGAAAACAAACCCTTAATAATACTAATTCTATTTCTTTTACTAATTTTCACTTCCTTTACAGGCATCCTGTTTGGCAGTGTATTTATCGAACCATCCTCTGTCATAAAATCTCTTTTTTCTAACGATACAGACACAACTGTCCGCACTCTGATTATAACTGTCCGACTCCCCAGAGTGCTTGGCGGTCTCTTTGCAGGTATCGGTCTTGCATGTGCAGGAGTGATTCTACAGGGAGTCATGAATAATTCTCTTGCCAGCCCTAACACCATCGGTGTCAACTCCGGTTCCGGCTTCGCAGTAATGCTGGGTATGATGCTTTTTCCTTCCAATGCTTTGGTAATTCCTGGATTTGCCTTTTGTGGAGCTCTTCTCACCTCTCTCTTAGTATTTTTGCTTGCGTATGTTGCTGACAGTTCCAGAACCACCATTATTCTTGCCGGAATTACTATTTCCAGCTTTCTCAGTGCAGGAATTAACGCTATCAGGCTTCTGGACACCGACATTTCCATCAATCTGACTTCCTTTATGGTAGGCTCTCTATCCGGTCTTACTACAAGTAAGCTGGTGCTGCCTTGCGCCTTAATTGTAGCTGCCTTCCTCATATCACTTTTCTTTGCTGGTTCATTAAATCTTCTTGGACTTGGAGATGATATTGCACGATCTCTGGGGATGAATGTCCCTTTTACACGTTTCCTTCTTTTGGTACTTGCCAGCATTATGGCTGGAAGTGTGGTCAGCTACGCCGGATTGCTCAGCTTTATCGGCCTGATTGTTCCTCACATATGCAGACAGCTATTTGGAAATGATGCACGCATTCTCTTACCCTGCTCGGCGCTTTTGGGAGGAAGTTTTGTGATATTGTGTGATCTTTTGGGACGAATTTTGTTTGCTCCCTTTGAGCTTCCAGCCGGTATTATTATGGCTTTCATCGGTGGACCTTTCTTTTTATATCTACTACTGAAAAAGAAAGGAGGGCGAAGAATCAATGCTTGAGTATCGTCATATATCTGTTTCCTGCCAACGAACCCCCATTTTGGAGGATATCTCCGTCCGCTTCCCGAAAGGAGCAATTACAGCTGTTATCGGTCCAAATGGCGGTGGAAAGACAACATTGCTTCAATGTCTCAACGGTGTATCACATGTAACTGAGGGACAAATTTTGCTGAATGGAGTGGATTATCTTAAGCTTCCATTAAAGGAACGAGCAAAAAAGATTGCCTTTCTGCCACAGGTGCGTACCATTATTCCCTCCATTCCCGTGAAAACACTTGTTGAACACGGACGTTTCCCCTATCTGGGATTTTCTAGAAGAAAAACTGCTGAAGATATTGCCCTGGTAAAGCGTGCCATGGAGTTTGCCCACGTAAGTGAGTTTGCCAATCAATCAGTAGATACCTTATCCGGCGGCATCCGTCAGCGGGTATTCTTCGCAATGACACTTGCACAGGATTGTGACCTCATTGTTTTGGATGAACCCATGACATATCTTGATTTGTGCGGGCAGAGCGAATTTCTCGAAATGCTAAAACTTCTCCGTGGACAAGGAAAAACCATTATTCTGACCATGCACGATTTGAACCATGCTCTTCAGATTTCAGATTTTCTTGTTGTGATGGAGAATCGGAAGACAGTCTTCTGTGGAAGTCCATTTGAATGTCTTGAGAAACATGTAATAGAAGATGTTTTTCATACTTCCTGCAAACAATTTGAGGATAAAGAGGGTGTCTACTACTTTTTTCAGTAGCAGACAAATATTCATTTTACCATTTGTTGACAGTATTCGCAATTTATGATACACTCCCACCGTGTTGATACGATAGAAAAAGCCACCAAAATGGAGGAAAAAATGGATATTAAAATTATAACTGACTCAGCATCAGATATTGTCGACTCACAAAGAAGTGACCTGATTGTCCTGCCAATGACTATCACCTTTAATGGTGTGGAATATCAGGATGGGATTAACTTATCACACAGAGAATTTTATGAAAAGCTGATTGAAAGCGATGAACTTCCCACCACCAGTCAGATTGCGCCGTATGCTTTTGAAGAAGCAATACGCAAGGTGACGACAGAAGCAGGCGGTATCGATTTTGATATGCCATACTTTTTGGGATATACCGGTTTAAGTGATGCATTACTGCAAAAATATATTAGCGATAGTAAAGACATCTGGATGGAACATGTTGAAAGTCTGCCTGTGTTTACTGTAGGTGGTACGATCGGAACTCATGTAGGCCCCGGTGCCATTGCATTAGCTTTCTTTGCCCTTCACTAAATAAAAACCAATTGAATAAGCATCATATAGACAGCCGTTCCTATGGCGATACTGAGCAATGTATTTCTTTTCCACAAATGAAGTCCTACAACCACTATGCAGGCAATCAGTTCAGGAATACCATGGGGCGGCATTATTATTTCCGTCCCTCTCAGACAATAAACCACAAGCATTCCCATAATTGCATAGGGCAATACATTTGATAAGTAAGTAATAAACGCCGGTGTTTTTCTTTTTCCGTTAAAAACAATAAAAGGAAGCGCCCGCAATAGAAGTGTTACCAGTGCTATGATTGCTACCAGCATTCCTGCATGTAAATTACTCATTTACTCTCTCCCTCCGTCTCACTTACCAAAGTTTTATCAGCATGTTGCATCTCAAGCCTTCTTCTTGCCAGCGTAAGAAAAACAGTAATCAATATCATTGCAGGTATCAAAAACCTGTCCGAGCCAAATATCAGAAGGCAAATTCCTGAAATTCCTATTCCTGCCAGCGCACTTAAATGGTTGGAGGTACTTTTCCACTGTTCCACAAACACCACCAAAAAGAGAGCTGTCATCGAGAAATCAATACCCGCTGTATTAAAGTTCAGTAAGCTCCCAATGAGTGCACCAAGTACACTTCCCGCAATCCAATAGCACTGATTAAAAAGGGATACAAAAAAGAAATATTTTTTCTGATCCACTCTCTCCGGTACGTCTCCACTGCAAACCAGTGAATATGTCTCATCCGTTAATGCGAAAATAAGGTACGGCTTCTTTTTACCCGTTTCTTTATATCTGTCAATCATGGAAATTCCATAAAAAGATGTCTTGCATTAACCATCAGCGTCATTATTGCCGCCGAAATGAGGGATGCGCCGCCAGCTAACAGGTCAATCGCAACATACTGCATGGAACCTGCATAAATAAAGGCGCTCATTGCGAGCGCCCATCCTACACCATATCCTTTTGTTTCAAGAAGTATTCCAAACCCTGTTCCCAAAACGATATAACCAGCCATTACCGGCAGGGAACGTTTGAAAGCATATCTGACGTTCATTTGATTACTCCATCTGTCTTTCCTGTATTTGATTGTATTACTGCATAACAGGATAGCACAAAAAAACAGGATTTACAAATCATTTTTAAATCTGTTACTTCTCCAGAATGGATGCTTTCCAGAGACGTACTTTCACCTGATGTCCAATAAGAACAGCAAGAATCATCTTCACAATATCTGCCGGAATAAATGGAATTACCCCTGCTGCAAGAGCTGCGGAAAAGCTCATTCCTGCCTGCTTTGCAAGCCACACTGTACCGAACAGATAACAGACTGCTGTTCCAAGCACCATGCCAATGGCAATCAGCACAAAGTTTGTTTTCCATTTGTCTACAAAAAAGCCGATAATCAGTGCCATAAACAGGTATCCGATAATGTATCCACCTGTAGGTCCAAGTACCTTTCCGATTCCTCCGCTAAATCCTGAAAAAACTGGAACTCCTACCAGCCCTAACAAAATATAAATACACACACTGACGGTTCCCAGCTTCATTCCCAGGATATAAACTGTCAGAAATACTGCAAATGTGCCAAGTGATATGGGAACCGGGCTGATGGGAATAGGTAGTGAAATAGGTCCCAAAATACATAATACTGCTGCCATCAATCCGGTAAGTGCTAATTGTTTTGTCTTCATAATTAAGTATCCTTTCTTCTTTGGTCTTTATCGTAAACCAATTCCAAAAACGAGTATACAATTATGTTCTTTAATTGTCAACACATAATTATATTGGGTTTACATTTTATTTCAAAAATAACCGGATAAGTTACAGCTACAATCTGCTACCACTTATCCGGTTATTCTGCTAATGTCTTGATTTTTATAGTTATTCTGCTTCCTTAGGAAGATCAATCTTAATGTGCACATCACGGAGTTGTTTTTCATCCACTGTGGAAGGTGCTCCCATCATAACATCCTGTGCGGTCTTATTCATAGGGAATGGTATAATCTCACGGATACTCTCTTCCCCTGCAATCAACATAACCATTCTGTCTACACCAGGTGCGATACCTGCATGCGGAGGTGCTCCGTAACAGAATGCATTGTACATGGCAGGGAATTTCGCTTTAACATCTTCTTCATCCAGCCCTACTATCTGGAAAGCTTTTACCATAATTTCAGGGTCATGATTTCTGACTGCTCCTGATGAGAGTTCAACACCATTACATACCAGGTCATACTGGTAAGCATAAATATCAAGCGGGTCTTTATTCATCAACGCATCCATACCACCCTGGGGCATGGAGAAAGGATTATGACAGAATTCCAGTTCCCCAGACTCTTCCCCTATCTCGTACATAGGGAAATCCACAATCCAGCAGAATTCATAGCACTCCTGTTTCATGTGTGCTTCGCAGTTCATTCCAAGGAATTTGCGAAGGACACCGGCTGTCTTCTGGGCATCCAGCTTCTTGCCTGCTGTAAGTCCTACAAAGTCACCATTCTTAAGTCCAAGTACGCTTACTACCTGTTCTTTTCTATCCTGTAAGAACTTGGAAATTCCTCCAACCAGTTCTCCGTTTTCATCCAATTTAAACCAGTAAGCCTTCTGTCCACTCTGTACTTCAACATCCGCACAGATTTTATCAATCACCTTTCTGGTTGCTGTAAACTGATCTACTACAATTGCTTTGACCGTCTGTCCCTCAAAAGGTCCGAAGCCGCAATCGCTCATACACTCTGTTGCATCCTGAACCACCAGATCAATTCTTAAATCTGGCTTGTCCGAACCGTACTTTTCCATCGCATCATTGTAAGAAATTCTAGTGAAAGGTGCGCTGGATGCAGTCTGATACTTTCCATATTTTGCAAAAATAGGAGGAAGTACATCTTCAATTACTGCAAACACATCCTCCTGAGATGCAAACGCCATCTCCATATCCAACTGGTAGAATTCGCCGGGGGAACGGTCTGCTCTTGCATCCTCATCTCTGAAGCAGGGCGCTACCTGAAAATATCTGTCAAAACCAGAGGTCATAAGCAACTGTTTAAATTGCTGAGGTGCCTGAGGCAATGCATAGAACTTACCCGGATGATTTCTGGAGGGTACCAGATAATCTCTTGCACCTTCCGGTGATGAACAGGTAAGAATAGGGGTTGTGATTTCAAGGAAATCATGCTCAATCATGCTCCTTCTGATTTCTGCCACAATCTTGCTTCTCAGTACAATTTTTTCTTTTACGGCAGGATTGCGAAGATCTAGATATCTATACTTTAATCTGGTTGCCTCATCTGCTTCCTTAGAACGGTTCACTTCAAAAGGAAGCTCATTATAAATACATTTGCCAAGAACAGTAATGTCTTCAGGTACAACCTCAATTTCTCCGGTTGCAATCTGCATATTCTTACTGGAACGTTCTCTTACTACACCTGTAATGGAAAGAGTGGACTCATTATTAATTCCAGCAAGCTTTGCCATCATTTCTTCGGTTTCAACAACCACCTGAGTCACACCATAAAAATCACGTAAAATTAAAAATCCAAGATTTTTGCTTACCTTTCGCATGTTATCATACCAGCCAACGATGGTTACCTTCTGCCCTACATCGCCAATCCTCAGCTGATCACATGTATGTGTTCTAGACTGTACCATAATTTACCTCACTTTATGCACTGTATTATTTCACAAACGTCTACATTATACACGCTTTTTGCTTATTCCGCAACATCCTCCCTTTTAATACAGCAAAGATATTCTTCTTTTCCACTCTGTATTTCCAGCTTAGTGAAAAGTGCCGATATAAGCTGAATTTTTCCATCGCCCAAATATGCCTTATAGTGGACACTATAGCTTCCGTTTTTGCTTTCCTCAAGCTTTCTATCTAAAAGTTCTTTATTCTTAATAATATCGCTGAATGGTTCACAGTCTATCCACTCTATATAATCCTTATATCGCTCAAAGAAATCCTTAAAGTAATAGGATTGATGAACCTGCATATAATCTGTCCCTGCGGTATGTAGCACTTCGCCGATTCCGGTTTCATAATTAAGGCGGTATACTTTATCAAATACCTTCATCAACGCAGCACTGTAAAAAGAAAAATACCGTTCCTCCTCCATCTTTTTCATCTCATCAATATTCTCAATGGAGAAATTAAACAAGGAGCGTTTCCCCTGACTGCTCATATAACGCACTTTAATGTTAAGCCAGACATAGATTCCATCCTCACGCTGGAAGTGAATCTGCGCCTGTTGTACGCTTTTAGTCTTTTGGGCTAATCTGCATTTTTCCATTAAAATGCTACGTTCCGGCTCCTTAACTTCTCTGTTCAAAGTACCGTATGCTGCTTCAAATTTCTCTGTAGAGTTATAAATGGCCTCATAATATCCCCTATTGACCTGAATTGCCTCAAGTCTGTCATCGGTCATCTCATAAACACCCATACCGCCCAGCATACTGTAAAATACAGAATTATCCTGATAATTGTCCTTTCGCAGTGCCTCTACCATAGCATTCTCAAGCTCTGCAAATTCATCCTGATGTACCGGAATTGCATTTTCTTCCTTTTGATCCAGTAACTGTAGGAAATCTTCCTCTGGCATGGGCCGATAAAAATAAAATCCCTGAACAAGATCACACTCCATACTTTTCAGGTAATCCCATTCCTTTCTGTCCTCCACTCCTTCTGCCACCACCCGGAGCTTCATCCATTTCGCCATACGGATAACAGCTTCCAAAATAATAGCTGACTTTTGGCTGGTTTCAAAGCCATCCAAAAATTTCATATCAATTTTTAGGACATCAATAGGAAGATCCTTCAAAATGTTTAAGGAAGAATAACCACTTCCAAAATCGTCCATCAACACGACAAAGCCATAATCATGAAGCTTCTTTACGGCTTCCTGCACCTGACTTGGATTATCCGAATATGCAGTTTCTGTAATCTCTATCCTGATTAACTCTGTAGGCAAATGATAAGATTTTACTATATTTCTGATATCCTCACAAATATGTGCATTACAAAATTCTACTTTGGACACGTTAATGGAAATCGGTACAACCTCTTGCCCTCTGTCAATTCTTCCTCTCAGCATCTTACAGACAGCGTTCCAAACATAACGATCCAGAATACTGATAAAACCATTTTTTTCAAACAAGGGAATAAAAATGCCCGGTGAGATCAATCCTCTTTTCGGATGTTTCCATCTAACCAGTGCCTCTGCAGCAATCACTTTTCCATCCTCTGTTCTGCAGACCGGCTGATAATAGACCATGAACTGTTTTTGGGAAATGGCATGCTTAAAATCACTGTTTAATTTCTGCTCCTCTAACAGAGAATTCCACATTCCCTCATCAAACCATGCATAGGAGCACATATAATTATCCTTGACAGTCTCCATTGCAATACGGGCCTTATCACCCATTTCACTGATAGACAAACTGGGATCTGTGATCTTATATATACCATAACAACAGGAAAAATGATAATCAAGGTCTCCTACCTGATAACTCAGATTCCCCATTTTCATCCATCTGCCCTCTGAAATCACTTCTATTGGAACACAGCAGATAAAATTATCCCTTTCTACTCTTCCATAAGTGGCAAGTTCATTTTTCAGTTCTTTTTTCATGGATTCGGCAAGCTGAACCAGTATCTCGTCTCCCGTGTGCCAACCAAACATGTTATTTACAACCTTAAATCTCCTGATATTCCAGTAGATCAGGCAAAATTGTACCTCAGGATGCTGATCAATCATCTCCCTTGTATAGGCATAAAAACCCTTTCTGTTAAAAATTCCTGTCAATGCATCCAACATAGTGCTTGTGCCTTGTTGTTCATCGTGCACAGAATTCATATAAACATTCTCCCCACTCATATTTCTAATTTTGTTAACAATATGACTGTCTTCTCTTTTAGCGTCAAAAGGGCCTGTAAAAAGGCCCTTTGATATCATTAATATTCAATTATTATATTACACGATAGTTTATCAGAATACAAGTGGCAGAGCAGTGAAAATATACACATATTATGAAATTGCCTTGAATGCCTCTTCCAGATCTTCAATAATATCATCCACATTTTCCGTACCGATTGATAATCGGATGGTGTTAGGCTTAATACCCTGATCTGCCAATTCCTCCTCATTTAACTGAGAATGTGTTGTGGATGCAGGATGGATAACCAGGGATTTTACATCTGCCACATTGGCAAGCAGTGAAAACAGTTCAAGGTTATCAATAAAGTCCTTTGCCTTTTGGGCATCTCCCTTAATTTCAAAGGTAAAGATAGACCCGCCTCCATTAGGGAAGTATTTCTTATAAAGTTCCTGCTGCACCGGATCATCTGATACAGAAGGATGATTTACCTTTTCTACCAATGGATTTTCATTTAAATACTTGACAATCTTTAAAGCATTTTCCACATGTCGTTCTACTCTTAGTGACAATGTTTCCAAACCCTGAAGGAAGAAAAATGCATGGAAAGGAGAAAGTGTTGCCCCTGTATCACGAAGCAAAATTGCACGAATCTTGGTCACAAATGCCGCTGCACCTACTGCCTTAGTAAAACTGATTCCATGGTAACTGGGATTAGGTTCCGTCAGTGAAGGGAATTTGCCGCTTGCCTCCCAGTCAAATTTTCCGCTGTCTACAATCACACCACCAATGGTGGTTCCGTGTCCGCCTATAAACTTGGTAGCTGAATGTACCACAATGTCTGCGCCGTACTCAACTGGACGAACCAGATAAGGAGTTGCAAAGGTATTGTCGATTGCCAACGGTATCTTATATGCATGGGCAATTCCTGCAATCTTTTCAATATCTACTACATCTGAGTTGGGGTTTCCAAGTGTTTCAATGAAAACCGCCTTGGTGTTTTCCTGTATTGCCGCCTCCAGTTCCTCATAATTAAAGGGATCTACAAAGGTTGTGGTAATGCCATACTGCGGTAATGTATGAGCAAGAAGATTGTAGGTTCCTCCATAAATATTCTTAGCTGCTACAATGTGATCTCCAGCCTGCGCAAGATTCTGTATGGTGTAGGAAATTGCCGCTGCGCCGGATGCCACTGCCAAAGCTGCCACACCACCCTCTAAAGCAGCAATTCTCTTTTCAAATACGTCTTCTGTAGGATTGGTAAGTCTACCATAGATATTACCTGCATCACTTAATCCAAATCTTGCTGCCGCATGTTCACTGTTGCGAAATACATAGGAGGATGTCTGATAAATCGGCACTGCCCTTGCATCCGTAACCGGATCTGGCTGCTCCTGTCCTACATGTAACTGTAATGTTTCGAATTTTAAGTTTCTCTCTGCATATGTTTTCTTTGCCATGATATACCTCTTTCTGCAGTTTGCCTGCTATGTCATTTATAATTCGATATTTCCTATCTGTTTACTATGGTATAATCATAGCTGACATTTGTTTGCCTGTCCAATATGTAAATCCATCAACTGGTTATAGCTTCATCCTATAGCCAACTTTAAATTGCTAAATGCTGAAATCACATTTGCTGCGTAATGTAAATTTTCAAATTCTAGTTTTTTAACCCTAGTTATCTTTCCTTTAATAAAAACTGCTTATCAAATTGAGCATACATATTGTTGTATAATACATCAACAAAGCCGACATTCATCTCACAAAAACAAACCCCATGCGAAACCAACAAGTCCCCCACATCATAATGGTTATCTTGACCGTACCACCTGGGCTTGTTTTGTAGTAGTCAAGACCCTTAAGCCTAAGGGTCTGATTACTATATTCATTTTAAACAATCAGAATGTTTTGCCATATAAAACATTCTGATTGTTCGTAATACCTTTACTCTTTTAACTTGTGACATTCCTTAATAAATCAAACAATTCCGGCAAGTTTGTTCCGACCGCCCCCATTTTACTATCCTTTTCCAAATCATCACCAACCAAATCTTTTAAATCTATACAAAAATTTTCTCTCGCTTGAGTAATGGCAAAATCTACATTTAGTAGATAGTTTTCAATGAATACCTTTTCACTTATCGCTTTTGAATGACCAGCCAAATCTGACACCCATTTACTTGTAAATGTATGTTTTTCAGAAACATTATCGTTTTGTCTAATTCTTTTCAATTCCTCTTCTGTAATTTTTTTTGCATCAATTAAGTGTAGCAATAACCAAAATTCAAACAGAGGATTCGTGACATAACACTTATATCCTTTTTTCTCACATTGTTTTATTATATCATTCATTTGTTGAACAGAATGTGATTTATAATCTCTATCAATTACAATTCCATATACATCATCTTTTCCCTTAAGTTCTTTAAGATATCTGTTATAAACAATGTCAATACCAGCTTCTAATAATATAGCCTCAAAAGTTTTTACCTTGTCATCATATTCAGTTAACTCATCACTTAAATATTTTTCAACAAACTCTTCCGTATACTCATTAGGGATAACTGACTGCAATCGTTCTGGAAGTGCAGACGTATTCCTTATTTCAAGATACTCTTCTAGCAATTCAATAACGTCTTCTGGAGCACTCAAATTATCTCTTTTTGCCCGTTGTAGAGGATGTATATGAACAGCAGCTTGTATATCTAATTCTTTTCTATATTTTTCAACATATTCAAAATACTGTCTTTCTGTTTTATTACCCTCAACTGACAAAAATACTATTCTAAGGGGAAGTTCCTTCATTTCTTCATCCTTACGTGTAAACATCGTATTAGATTTTAGTCTAAATGAATTTGCCATTATTATTCATCCTCTTCATCCCATGGTTCAATGCCAAAATTTGGTATAGCCCCATATCTACCGAGAAGGTAATCCTTTGCAACCGAATGATCAAATCTTTCTTTGAATTTATTCAGTGAATAGATTTCTGAGCTATGATCTTCTCTTCTTTCAACAAACCATATTTCATCTTGTCTTAAAAAATTCAAATTCATTACGTTTGAATCATGCAAAGTAACTATTAACTGCGTCTCTTCTCCTTCTGTCTTTTCGAAAAACTTTTGAATAAACTCTATAGTAAGTTTTGAATGAAAACTTCTATCTAATTCATCAACCAAAATAGTACAATTCTGCTTTCCTTTTTTATATAAAGGAATTAAATCAAATAATCTTCTTGTTCCATCAGACTCATCAATTAATTCAAACAGGTCATTGGGGTTTCCATGATCCATAACTAACTGAGCTGCTGTAATCTCTCCTTTCTTGTTTTTGAAGAAACTAAAACGTTTTCCTGCGATTGTGATTTCTACTGAAAAAACCTCTTTTGAATTCTCATTATTGGCAAATGCTTCTTGAACATCGTTTGTCACGTCTTTTCTTAATTCTTCAGGTAGAAATCCAAGAGTTTCATCCATTGACTTTTCTTTTCCTGACACTGAATCTATTCCCGTATCAAAATAATTCAAAAGTTTTCCCATTTTGAATAGCTACTACATACTTTTCTTCTGCTGC
>CAMBLS010000069.1 GCA_945868485.1 uncultured Lachnospiraceae bacterium
ACAATATTTATAATCATATAGCAGATGATTTCAAGGAAATAGGTACTGCTGAGAAGATGGCAGATACTTTAGAGGATGCTATTTTGAGTTTAGATGAAATGCCTTTTCGTGGTTCCATTAGAAGAACAGGTGCCTTTGCTAATCGGGGATATCGGCAAATTTTTGTGAAGAATTTTACTATTGTGTATCGTATTGATGAAGCAAAGAAGATGGTTGTGATTGTCACAGTTAGGTACACACCGAGTAGTTTCTAATAATAACTGATAGTATAGAGGTCTTTGTTCCATGCAGCCGACCAGGTAGCCAAGCTAAGCCGCATGCAAAATGAAGGATAAAACCCTTGATTTTACTGGCTTCATTCAAATTATATAGTTAACAGAAAAAATAATTTTATGAAAAAGACGGACTTTGACATTTGTCTCTGCCTGTCTTTTCTTTTTTCTGTAGTTTTGATGCATTGTACACCTCTATTTGGGTGGCTTCAATGCATGTATAGTTCTCTCTGAGAAAACTTTAGCAACTGACAATAATGGATAATGTTTACTTGAATATAGAAGATAAAAAAGGATTTAAGAGTAGCATTGCGTGTTGCTCTAGGGCGATTCAACAGAAGAATCTGTTCAACAGAAGAATCTGTTGACAAAACAAGTCCACATGCTAAAATAAAACAAAGTTGCTGACATAAAAAGTGAATTGTGTCTAAGCAAATCCTTTCAATGAAACTGTATGAACATGTGGAAGAAGTTTGTAAATTGGAGGCCAGTTTATGTCATTAAAATATAATATTAGCTATGAAGTAGCGTCTACTATCTTTTTGATCATTCTGCTTTTTTATATAAGATTGCAGTACGATACACACTCAAGGTTGAATCAAGAATTTCAGAAACTTACATGGTTCGGATTAATTGCAACGATATTGGACGTGATAACAGCCATTACCATCAGTTATGCAAGTGTTGTTCCGGTAGGAGTGAATACCATACTGAATACCGTGTATTTCATGGCTGTTGCGGTATTAGGATATCAGCTTGTATACTATAATTACCTTTATGTGTACAAAAATACCAAGACAAGTAAGATTATTCGATTTAATCAGATTATAATTGGTTTATATGCTGTATTTCTGATTTTTAACGTATTTAGCGGAATTTCATTTTCTTTTAGTGAGGATGGGGAGTATGTGAAGGGACCGGCATATTTGGCTGTCTATATTTCTGCTACTTATTTTATTCTTTGTTCTTCGGTGATCGTGATTTGTAACTTGCGAAAATTTCGGGTATGGCAGAGAATTTCTCTCTCTTTCTTTGTGTTTTTCCAGGTTTCCGGTATGGTTCTTCAGATGGTGTTTTTCCCGGATACACTCCTGGCACTGTTTATGAGTGCGCTGGGGCTTATGATGATACTTTTTACGATGGAAACTCCTGATTATCAGAAACTTGTAATTACAATTGAAGAATTGAGCGCAATGAAAAAAGTGGCAGAGAAGGCGAAAGAAGAAGCGGAAAGGGCCAAGGAAATTGCGCAGGAGGCGAATCGTGCAAAGTCAGATTTTCTGGCTAATATGAGCCATGAAATCCGGACACCGATCAATGCGGTGCTGGGCATGGATGAGATGATTTTAAGAGAAAGTACCAATCCGCAAATATTGGAGTATGCTTCGAATATAAAGCAGGCAGGAAGTATGTTGCTTTTTCTGATTAATGACATATTGGATTTCTCTAAAATAGAGAGCGGCAAGATGGATATTATTCCGGTTGACTATGATTTGGGAATTCTGCTGAGTGATACGATGGACATGATTCGTTCCAGAGCTGAAGAGAAAAAATTGCAGCTTGAATTAAAAATTGAATCGGATACTCCGGTGCATTTGCACGGAGATGAAGTAAGGCTCAGACAGATTATTACCAATATTCTTACAAATGCTGTCAAATATACACCGGAGGGAAAAGTGATACTTACGGTATCAGGAAAGAAAGTGTCGCCAGGAGTGGTACAATTGTATGTATCAGTTAAGGATACTGGTATCGGAATTAAGGAAGAAGATATAGGACGGTTGTTTGATTCTTTTCAGCGTGTAGATGAAAGCAGAAATCGAAATATTGAAGGTACTGGTCTTGGACTTTCTATTACCATGCGTCTGCTGAATTTGATGGGCAGTCGTCTGGAAGTGAAAAGTACCTATGGGGAGGGCTCTGACTTCTATTTTTATCTGGAACAAAAACAATTGGATGATGAGGTTTTCGGAGGAGATATACAGAAATATTGTGAAAATGAAAAAGGTAAGATTAGCATTGCTGCTGAGCAGTTTTATGCTCCGGATGCCAAAATCCTTGTTGTAGATGACAATGAGATGAACCTTAAAGTCTTTTTGGGATTGCTAAAGAATCATGGTATGCAGATTGACACTGCAATGAGTGGAAAAGAATGCCTTGCACGAATGGAGAAAAACGCATATCACATTATTTTTATGGATCATCTGATGCCGGAAATGGATGGTGTGGAGACATTAAGGCGTATTAGAGAACTGAAAACTAATCAAAGTAAGGATGCAGTCATCATTATTTTGACCGCTAACACGGTTTCCGGGGCAAGGGAAATGTTTTTGCAAGAGGGATTTGCTGATTATCTTTCAAAGCCTATTATTGCGGTAAAACTTGAAAAAATGATTCAGAAATATCTTCCCGAAGAGCTATTATTGAAGAATGATTTGGGACAGAAGGAAGAAATCCCTGTCGAATCTGGTGATCATGTCAAAGGCACACAGTCAGAAAATAGCCTTGTGGATTGGAAAAAGGGAAAAGTCTTTTGTATGGAGGATGAGGAATTTTACAGGGAAATGCTTCAGACATTTTTAGATTCTCCTTCTGCCATGGAGCTGAGGCGGTATTATGAGGAGTCTGATTTTGAAAATTATCGCATCAAGATCCATGCGATTAAGTCGAATCTGGCAAATATCGGAGCAATGATTGTATCAGATATGGCAAAGCAGTTAGAACTTGCATTAAAAAATGAAAATAATGTGTCCTATGTTCAGGAGCATCATGAAGAATTTATGGCAGCATATGAGAAAGTGGTGTCCGAAGTGAAGACATATATTGAAAGTGCAAATAACTTGTAGAGTCCATACGGGCATTTATCAGACTTGAAAAAATGAGAAAGACAGTTCACATCGTATAAGGACAAACAATATCTCTCGGTCTTTCACGAACCTTATTGGGAACAAATAAGCAACATAAACGACACATGTAGTGCTCTGCACGTAAATCTGATCACGGTACGTATGTAATCTTTTAGGGATGGAATGTGATCTGACTTGAAAAATGGCAGAGATGCATGTGTTTTTTTATGGAAAAAGGAGAAGAGATTATGCCAAGAAATCAATTTGAGAGGATGGTATTTGCTTTCCTCACAGTATTAGTCACAGTACATGGATATGTATTTTATAGCTTGTATGTTGTTAATGGAAACAATCTGATGCAAGTAATAGGTGCGGACAGTGTTCTTAATGCAATAGGCATCCAAGGAGGTGTGTATATGTTTGGAAGAATGTTTCCAATTTGGGCAGTAATTATTATTGAATTTGTCTGTGCATATACATTGGAGTGTTTGCTGGGAAGTCCGAAGTCGTTTATGCTGGCCTGTAAAATGTTTAACCCCAGGAAAACTCATCCAATGATGTTTGAAACAGTGATTATATGCTGCACAGTACTTATCATGTGTCCTACAATGAGTTTTCTTGCTGCATGGATGTACTATCCATATTATGCGGGATTTAATATTTTCAGCTTATTTGCTAATTGGATTAAGTTGATATGCTTTAATTTCCCTTTTGCATTCTTTTCACAGATTTTCTTTATTCAGCCTTTCGTAAGATGGGCATTTAGAAAAATTTTTACAAGGAATATTGTGGCTTATAATTCGTGAATAATATCAAAAAATGTGATATTTTCTAAAAACGAGTAGCATCAGCTGTGTAAATACAGTTGCGGCTACTCGTTTTTGCAAAAGAAAATGTTGTTGTGGAAAGATATATGATACAATATTATTTGCAGAGATTATAAATAATAAGAAGGCTTTGGGTAAAATTCTATGGATACAATATTTAGAGATAGTAGATACAAATCAATTTTAGCAATTTTTTGTGCCTTGGGCTGGTCATTGGCATATCCGCTCATAAAAATAGGGTATCAGGCATTTCAAATAGATGCAGGTGATTTGGGAGGAAAAATCATTTTTGCAGGAATTCGTTTTTTCTCTGCAGGTGTTTTGGTTTTGGTGTTTTGCTGTTTTCAAAAGACAAGGATTGAAATGAAAAAGAAGAATGACTTATTCTGGTTGTTTCTTCTTTCGATTGTAAACATAGCGCTTCACTATATGTTTGCATATATAGGATTGGGATATAATCCCAGTGCAAGGTCAACAATATTGGATTCTATGGGCAGTTTTTTTCTAATTATCCTCTCAACAATTATATTTTCGGATGACAAAATGTCTGCTTCAAAAGTGCTGGGATGTGTGTTAGGAATTTCGGGAATTATAGCGATCAATATACAGCCAGGGGTTAATTTTTTCGAAAACGTTACATTCAGAGGAGACGGAATGATTCTTCTAAATGCGTGTTGTGCAGCATTTGGCGGTGTTATTACACGAGTGGTTTCAAAGAAAATGAATATGATGCAGGCAACAGGGCAAAGTATGATGATCGGTGGAGCGTTGCTTCTGATAATTGGTTTAGTGGCAGGAACCAATAGTTCGTGGAGTTTAAATATAAAAGGGATATTTGTTCTAATTATATTGATTATGATATCAGCAGGCTGTTTTGCCATTTATAATGAGTTGCTTGCTTATCACCCAATTAGTAAGATAGCGATTTATAATGCATTGATTCCGGTATTGGGAGTGATATTCGCAGCATTACTACTTAAAGAAGAATTGAAATGGCAGTATTTAATGGCTGTGGTGATGGTAGCTTGCGGAATTTATCTTGTGAATAAGATAAAATAGTCAGCGCACTTTAAATTATAAAATCATACAAGGACAAATGAGGAGGCTAACATGAAAGCAACAGTATTAGTAGACAATATTTCACAAGAAGACCTTATGGGGGAATGGGGGCTGAGCATTTACATTGAATATCATGGGAAGAAAATACTTCTTGATACAGGTGCATCAGGGTTATTTTTGGAAAATGCCGGAAAGCTGGGAAAAGAGTTAAAGGATGTAGATTATGCGGTACTATCTCATGCACATTATGATCATGCAGATGGGATGGGGGCCTTTTTTCAATATAATGATAAAGCAGCATTTTATCTTCGGAAAGGCAGTGCAGAAAACTGTTACATGAAAAAATGGATTTTTCACAAGTACATAGGAATGCCAAAAGGAATTCTGGAGGATTTCGGAGAACGTATTGTTTTTGCAGAGGACGATTATACATTGTGTGAGGGAGTATCGCTTATTCCACATAAGACAGAAGGGCTTTCTTTAATTGGGAAGAAGAATAATATGTATATCCGCAGCAGAAGAGGATGGAAGCCGGATGATTTCTCCCATGAGCAGAGTCTTGTTTTTGATACCAGAGACGGGCTGGTTATTTTTAACAGCTGCTCTCATGGCGGTGCAGATAATATTATTAATGAAATCAGAAAAACTTATCCTGAAAAGAAAATCAGGGCGCTAATTGGAGGTTTTCATATTTGCAATAGAACGGAGGAAGAGGTTAGAGAACTGGCACAACGTATAAAAGACACTGATATTCAGGAAATCTATACTGGACACTGTACAGGACGCAGGGCTTGTAGTATATTGAAAGAAGTGCTGGGGGATATGGTACATCAGCTAAGTACAGGTCTGGAAATTGAAATATCATAAGTCAAGGAGAAATTAGAAATGGGAGCATTAGGCAGTCTTTTAAAAATTTTAGTCATGATGGCAATTGGAATATTCTGTAGAAAGTCTAATTTGTTATCAAGAACAGGTACAAGTGAAATCAAGAAGTTAATCACGTCTATTGTTTTGCCGGTAGCAATTTTTAATGCTTTGGCAATGGCAGAATATGACAGGAAAATGGTAATGCTGTTTCTGATTATATTGGTATTGCTGCTCATTGCTTTTGGTGTTGGATTTTTGGCCAGCCCTATTTTGCCGGAACCATATAAACGTTATTTACCTTTTGTTACTTCTGTCTACGAGGGTGGAATGATGGCATTTCCTCTTTATATGAGCCTGTTTGGTGAGGAAAAGCTTTCAAATATAGCAATTTTTGATATTGCAACCATGCTTTTTTGCTTCAGTGTTTTTATCAGTGCCCTGCAGGCTGTGGAATCCGGAAAGAAAATCAATGTCTCCAATATGGTAAATTGTGCCCTGCATAATCCGGTATTCATTGCTGCAGTCATGGGAATTTTCTGTGGGGTGACAGGACTCATAAAAACTCTTGTAGGATCTGATGTGGGCATTGTTTATACATCTATAAAAGATATTATTACAGCTGTATTGAATCCGTTAATTCTGCTGATTGTAGGTTATGATTTTGAGTTTGATGCCAAAAGAATTGTGGTTGCATCCAAAGCAATTCTTGTTCGTGTAGTGACGCAGGGAATTCTTTTAATCCCGCTTTTGTTTTTTATCCTTCATCAATATCCGGGAAATACATTTATGCTTGGAGCTGTGTTCATCTATATGTCTGCCCCTCCAAGCCTTGGTATACAGTCTTACATAGAAACAGAGGAACCAAATAAATTTATATCCACAGTCAATTCTTTATACATGATTGTGACACTGATAGTCTATGCGATTGTGGCTGTGACGCTAACATAGTGATAGGGACGATTGGTCACGGTATTTTAATGAGAGCATTGGGGAGGACCTATAAAGTTATTATATAGGGGCAAGGAACTTGTACTGTCCGAAAGGCTATGTTACAATAAGAACATTATGTGGGCGTTTGTGGAAGAAATGTCTGCAAGGATAAAAGTTCATTGTACTTGGAGGAAATTAATAATGGAACGAGAACATCTTGGAAGCCGTCTGGGGTTTATTCTGCTTAGTGCAGGCTGTGCCATCGGTATCGGTAATGTATGGAAATTCCCGTATATGGTAGGACAATACGGTGGAGGGGCATTTGTACTGTGCTATCTATTTTTTTTGATTATTTTGGGTATGCCTGTAATGACTATAGAATTTGCTCTAGGGCGCGCTTCACAGAAAAGTCCGGTAAAACTATACCAGGCATTGGAAAAGCCTGGACATAAATGGCATTTACACGGATACATAGCTATGGCAGGAAATTATATGCTGATGATGTTTTATACAACGGTGGCAGGCTGGATGCTTCACTATTTTGTCTATATGGCGGGCGGGACCTTTGAGGGGATAGAGACTGATGCTGTAGCTGGTGTATTTGGAAGTATGCTTTCTAATCCCACAGGGATGGTAGGCTTTATGATAATCGTTGTAGTCCTTGGATTTGGAGTTTGTTCAATAGGTCTCCAGAAAGGGCTTGAAAAGGTCACAAAATTTATGATGTTGGCATTGCTTGCAATTATGGTGGTACTGGCAATCAACAGCAGTCTGCTTGAGGGTGGAACGGAAGGACTTGCGTTTTACCTGAAACCGGATTTTTCCAGGATGGCGGAAATCGGCATTGGAAATGTGATGCAGGGAGCCATGACCCAGGCATTCTTTACGTTGAGCCTTGGAATTGGAGCCATCGCTATTTTTGGAAGTTATATAGGAAAAGAAAGAGCTTTGCTTGGTGAAGCAATTCATGTAGGGGTTTTGGATACCTTTGTAGCAATTGTGTCAGGATTGATTATTTTTCCGGCATGCTTTGCTTATGGAGTTAGCCCAGATAGTGGTCCTGGTCTTATCTTTATCACTTTGCCTAATATTTTTAACCACATGTCTCTGGGAAGATTTTGGGGAAGCTTGTTCTTTGTATTTATGTTTTTTGCGGCATTTTCAACGGTGCTTGCAGTATTTGAGAATATTTTGTCATGCTGTATGGATTTATTTGGATGGAATCGTAAGAAGGCGTGTGCCATTAATCTGGTATTAATGATTGCACTCTCTTTACCGTGTGCATTGGGCTTTAATGTTCTGTCAGGAATTCAGCCAATGGGTGCAGGTTCTACATTTTTGGATCTTGAAGACTTTATTGTGAGTAATTTGCTTTTGCCTATTGGAAGCCTGATATATGTTATTTTTGCCACCAGTCGATATGGATGGGGATGGGATAATTTTGTGGCAGAGGCTAATCAGGGAAAAGGTCTTAAGGTTGCTTCATGGATGCGTTTTTATATGACATTTATTCTTCCACTGATAATCTTGGCAATATTCCTCCTTGGAATTAATTTTATTTAATTCCGTCTGAAGCAATGAGTGTAGGATTAAGGGGCCGGCTTTGCTGTCGGCCTCTTTAATTGTGTACAAAAAAGTGAACATAGGTATATTTGATTGAGAATTCTTTATATTTTCGTTATAATACAAATAGTGTAAAATATGTATAATTTTACCTTAATATCTTACCTTAATATTGTGCCTTAATATTGTGAGAAAATTTTGGGAGAACACTATGCAAAAAATATTCAGAAAATACGCAGTAATTATTATTACCAGCGCCATTTTGACGAGTTTGCTGATAAATTTTTTTATTTCTGCCTATACGTTAGAGAAGCAGCAGTATGCCATTTTTAATTCAAAAATAGATCAAATGATTAACACTATGGAGAATAATCAGCTTGATATAGAATCCATTAATCGGAATTTGGATGAGGATTATTTGACAAGAGCGCGAGCAGCAGAATATGTGATCAGATTAGATGAAAGAATATTGGAGAGCCGTTCTCAGATGCTCAGGCTGGTTAATTTACTGAATGTTGATGAGATACATGTAATAGATGAAAACGGGCTTATTGTATATTCAACAATACCTCAATATGTAAATCTTGATTTTCATAATGCTGATCAGACCAAGGAATTCCTTTGGATAATAGATAATTATTCACCGGAAGCTTATGTCATACAGGAAGCACAGCCTAATGCAGCAGAAGGCAAGATTATGAAATACGTGGGAGTTGCCAGAAAAGGTCAAAAAGGGATTGTTCAGATAGGCATGGAGCCGAAAAGACAGTTTGAAGCCCAGGGAAAAAATACATATGACTATATTTTCTCCATTTTTCCTACAGAACAGGGAGAGGAATTTTTTGCAGTCGACTGTAAAACAGATCAGTTGCTTGGACATTCCATTAAGGAGAATAATCAGAAGTATAATACGAGGGACGATAGTTGCCACAGTATAAGCAATCTGACGGGTTGTGAGCAGGGCGCGTTTAAGGTCATGGAAAATAATACTGTCAAATATGTTGTGACCAAACAATACGGAGATGTATTAATCGGCGCTTCCCTTACAAAGGAGAAGCTTTATGAGAGAGTATGGTGGAATGCATTAACAACTCTGCTTTATATGCTGGTTATAGAGATCATCACTATTATTTTGTTAAACTATCTGGTGAAGGTAAAGGTTACGGATGGAATTCATCGTATTTTATCAAGTCTGTCGGAGATTACAGATGGAAATCTGGACACTAAGGTAGAGGTGGTCGGTAATCCGGAGTTTGAAGAATTGAGCAATGGCATTAATACGATGGTAAAGAGCATCGTTAAAGCCTCTGACCGCATTTCAAAAATTATAGAAATGAGTGATATTCCATTAGCGGCTTTTGAGTACCGAAGTGATATGAAGCATATTTTTGTCACATCGGGTCTGAAGGATTTACTGAATCTGACAGATTATGAGATAGAAGTATATTATAATAATCCGGAATTATTCAGGCAGGAAATTCAGATGATAATGGAGAGGCCGATTGAAGGAGAAAAGGATGTCTTTCAAAATGGTGGACAAAACTATATCCGTATTCATCTAGCCATAGAGCCAACAGGTTATCTCGGTGTTGTTACAGATGTTACAAAAGATATTGTTGATAAGAAAAAAATGCGATATGATAATGACCACGATCAGCTGACAGGACTGCTTAGGTATAAACGGTTTCAAAATAAGTCATTAGAAGCCTTTGATAGACAGAAGTCCGATAATATTTGTGCCTGTGTCATGATGGATTTGGATGCTTTTAAGGGAATTAATGATACCTATGGACATGACATTGGTGATGAATATTTACAGCATTTTGCAAATGCAATGAAAGAGCTTCCGCCAGAACACTGTGTCACATCAAGACGATCTGGAGATGAATTTTGCATGTTTTTGTATGATTATAATGATAAGAAAGAGCTTGTGGGGCAGCTTCAATGTTTCTGGACAATGCTCAGTGAAAGGGAGATAGAATTAAGTAATCAACAAAGATGCAGGATTAGTGCATCGGGAGGTTTTGTCTGTGCAGATACTGCAGAAATTGATCTTAATACAATGCTGAGTCAGGCGGATGAAGCTTTGTATATGGCCAAGCGCAAACATAAAGGACATTTTGAAGAATATAGTAAGTAGTAGGATATGATAGGAAGAACAGACACCTGAATGTAAATATGCATAAGGAGTCTGTTTTTCTTTTTGGTGAAATGGAGTATGCAGTGTGGTGATGTCAGGTATTTTGTCCCGCTGAAATGCAAGTCATCCTCCCCCAGGTTTCGGGAAAGATGAAACTATGCTATGTTATTTTCATTAGAACTGGGAGGAGAAAATGATGAAAACAGAAATAATAGAAGGAAACAGAAATAGGGAAAGAGATAAGCTGCTGAAAGTGATAAAAATAATAGCAGTCATTGCAATCGTATTTTTTCTGGTTGGGATGCTGGTAAAGAGGATAATATTTCCACCTTATGATGAACCGGCAGTAACGGGAAGCTATACTGTAAAAATAGAAGAATTCACATGGGTGGATGAAAGCAGAGTGGAAACCTTTACAGACACAGGAGAAAATCGTGCAGTTACAGTAAAATTCTGGTATCCTGAAGAGAAAGGGAGCTATCCGCTGGTGGTGTTTTCTCATGGGGCGTTTGGTGTAATTGACAGCAATTATTCGACCTGCAAGGAACTGGCATCCAACGGATATGTGGTTGCAAGTATCGGTCATCCCTATCATGCCATCTATGTAAAGGATGTAAACGGACAAGTTACCTATGCAGACATGGATTTTGTAAGAAGTGTGTATGCAAATAATGGAACTTATAATCCGGAAACTGAGCGACAGATTTATGAAAAGAGTCTTGAATGGATGACAGTACGGAAAGCGGATGAAAATTTTGTGCTTGATACCATTTTGGACAAGACCAAGGAAGGCGCTGGAACTCCTTTTTGTCTAATTGATTCGGACAAGATAGGTCTATTCGGTCATTCCATGGGAGGCGCCTCATCGGTGCAGCTTGGCAGAGAAAGAACAGATATTGATGCAGTTATCGACTTGGAAGGAACCATGTTCGGTGAATATACAGGATTTGAGAACGGCATGGAAATTTATAATAGTGAGCCATATCCTATTCCTGTTTTAGATGTATATGGGACAAGAATTGTGGAGGCAATGGATGAGATGACAGATGAACTTTCAGAAACCATTCCTAATTGGCAGTATGTGAATTTTTATCTGGGTGAGAATGCAGCAGATTACAGAGGGGTAATGTTTCATGATGCCGGACATCTCAATTTTACAGACCTGCCATTGATCTCTCCGGTCCTTGCTAAGTTCCTTGGAGTTGGTGATGTAGATGCAAAGGCTTGTATTGAAAATGTTAATCAGGTGGTACTTGCATGGTTTGATCATTATCTGAAGGATCAGGAAGAATTGAATATTAAGCCTGAGTATT
>CAMBLS010000070.1 GCA_945868485.1 uncultured Lachnospiraceae bacterium
TGGCGCTGTCGTTTAACTGCTCCTCGCCTGATGCAATCTGATCCCATCCGGCATCAATCTGCTCCTGTCCGGTTTTTAACTGCTCTTCTCCTGATTCAAGCTGTGATTCAGCTGTATTGATTTGCAGCTCGCTTAAATTAATAGTGGTCTGGGCATTGGCAAATTCAATGGCTGCAGTTAAATTACCCTGATAAACCTCCTGAAGTGCACTGTCCAGTTTGGTAATATTTCCATCTATGGTGGTAAGCGTTGACTTCAGCTGTGCAACATATGTATCATATCCCAGCCCCATAGTATTCGCATTTAAGCTGTCCTTCATATTTTGAACAAGGGCTTCTGTTTCTGTTTTCTTTTGTGTCAATACACTCTTTCCTGCTAATGCAGTCTGAAGAGCGGTCAAATTACCTTTTTTAACTCCAAGCGCAGAATAGGCATCACCAACTGTAGTTGCACCTGTATACGACCACCCCGGAGATAATGAGCCTTCAATTCGTACACATAAATCTAAAGACAATGTATCATAGGCATCGCCCATATTCAAATTGAGCGCATCCATATCCTGAATAATTGCTTCAATCGTACTAATATCGCTATTAACTTGCTCCAAAGTAGGTAATGTCATCCCCAATGCTGAACTTAACTGTGATATAGCATTATCACTTTCTATAATCCTGTTATCAATTTCAACAAGCCCAGCTTCGGCTTTCTTTATTCCATCCTTTAAGGCATCCAATGCTGTAATTTCCGAGGTAATGTGGATTTTTGACGCTTCTAAGTCGGCCTTGCCTGTCAAAATTTTAGTTTCTGCCTCCGCAAGCTGCTTGGTGGTACTTGCTTTCTTATTGGCAAGCTCTGTCTTTCCCTCTTCCAATTTGGACTTGTTTGCAGCAATTTCTGCTTTTCCATCCTCAATTTCCTTTCTGGAGTCATCCAGTTTCTTCTGATTATCAGCCAATTCTACCTTAGAGTCCTCTAACTCCTGGCGGGCATCTGCAAGCTCAGCCTGTCCATCGTAAACTTCCTGCTTACTCTCGTTTAAATCTTCCTTTGCTTCATCTATCTCTTCATCAATGGAGCCAAATACCTGTTCATTGATGGCATCAATCTTTTCCTGTCTGATGACTACGTTGACGCTTTCCTCCAAAAGTCCTGTAGCACTTGCAGAGGCCACCCCTTCAATACTTTCCAGTTCAGGAATAATAGTATTCTCAGTCAGTGTCGTAACCTGTGAAGAATCCATGTTGTTTCCTCCGACTGCTGCAATCATAACCGGCAGCATATCAGGATTTAACTTCATGATAATAGGACTTCCTACAGAATCGTCCCAATAACTTTTAATCTGATCCAGATTTTCTCTGATTTCAAGTGACGCCGCATTCATGTCGGCTGACTGTGCAAACTCCAGAATAACCATAGAATAGTTTTCACTGGAAACGGAACTGATGCTTTCAATATTACTTACCGTTGCCATGGAAGACTCTACCGGTTTGGTAACCACCATCTCCACCGTTTCCGGGCTGGCTCCCGGATAAGTTGTCATAACGATTACATAAGGCAGGCTGATGCTGGGCAATAGGTCTGTGGACATTTTTGTAAATGACACAACCCCCAATACAATTGCAAGTACAACCGACACTAATACGGTATATGGTTTCTTAACGCTGATTTTTGATAACATATGTATTCTGCTCCTCTTTAGTTCCTTTTCCGTCCGACCAGTCGGTCATTTTGTGTCAAAAAAGTATATTGACTAAATAGTCCTAAGTCAATATACCCTCAAAACATTTTATAATTTTTTCACAAATCTATATTTTATTTAGAAATCGCCTTTTTTAATTTAGACTTAATCCTCTGCAACGCATTGTCTGTAGACTTATCATCCCGCCCTAGGACTCTGGCAATCTGACTGTAACTCATCCCTGTCAAATATAGATCCAGCACCTGCTTTTCAAAGCTGCTCAGTTCCTTATCAATGGTCTTTTCCAAAAGCTCTACATTCTCCCTGTCTATCAGAAGTTCCTCTGGATTTTTCTCTGACTGGGAAATCACGCTGTTAATCAGTTTTCCTTCCCCTTCTGTATCAGTTCCACCATTTTCAAAGGCATCTGCATAGAGAGAAATATAAGTATTTAAAGGGGCATGTTTCTGTCTGCCTGCTGCCTGAATTGCTGTATACATCTGTCTTGATACACACAAATCTGCAAAGGTAAAAAAGCTGGCATCTCTTCCTGTATCATAATCACGGATGGCTTTAAAAAGCCCAATCATGCCCTCCTGTATCAAATCCTCACTGTCAGCACCCAAAATATACATGGACTTTGCCTTACTTCGTACCAGATTCTTATATTTATCCATAATATAGTCCGTGATGGCAGATTCTCCATCCCGCAGACGGACAATCAATTCCTCGTCACTGCACTTTTCATAATCTTTATCTATTATCATTGCTGCTTTCCTTCATACATTTTAATCAGCTCTGCCGCAAAATGCTGTGCCATAATCTGATAGCCGTCAGGATTACAATGAACACCATCAGGCATATAATTATAAATTACCGCAGCATCATGGGTATCCAGTATATTGGAATTGTAAAGGTCAATCACTGGAATTTCATGTTCTGCCGCCAGCTGTTTGATAGCAGTTACAAGAATTGCCTGCGGAAGCAGATAATCCCTCTCTTTTCTTAAGATATCGTGAAGCACATTGGGAAGGGGTGTCGCAAACACAATTGTAGCATCAGGATAGTTTTCCTTAAGCCCTCGCATAAGCTCATCCAAATCACCAATAAAGGTTCTTGGCTTCCTCTCTTCCATAGTTCCCAACTCTTCCTGATTAAGGCAAAAGCCGTCGTTTGTTCCACCCATGACAATAATCAAATCGCTGTCCTGAGGAATTGCCATATATCTGTCTACAAAGGCGTCTGCCCAGTATCTTCCGATGGAAGAACCTCCAATCCCTAAATTGGTTACCTTTTCTGCTCCCAAAATTTCTTTCAGCTTTGAAGGATATGCGTATTGCTGATAGTTTTCCTGATCAGAAAGGTTTGCCGCTTCGGTGATACTGTCTCCCAGACATGTAATGGAAATATTTGAAAAATCATAATCTTTTTGGGCAATGATGTCCAAATCCAACTCATTCTGCATCTGAGTTTCCATATAAGAGCTACGTATTTTTCTCTTTTCCAACAGAGTATTGCCGGACACCGCATTCCCTGACACCGTACTTTCAGGTGTCATATTGCCAGATACGGTATTTCCTGATACCGTATTTCCCGATATTGTGTTTCCTGATATTGTATTTTCTGACATTGTATTTCCTGATATACTCTCTCCCGCCATTTCATTTTCTGAAACTGTATTTCCCGACACAGCATTTCCTGATATATCATTGGCAGATACGTCTCCTCCTGCGTCTGACACCTCATTTCCTGTGACCGACTCCTGCATGTCTGCCTGGACGTCAACTGCATCCACCATCTCATCAAAGTAAGCTCTGTTTTCCTCAATAAATGCCTCTATTGATTGCTGATCCTGAGAAAGCTGACTAATGGTCATCTGCATATCAGCCACATCTGCGCGTGCCTGCTCATATCTGGCAACCCGCTCTGTTTCCCACTTTCTGGCATTATAATATTGTAATCCCTTATCAATACCTACCGCAGTGATCATTATCATCATCATTGCAATAATCATAAGCAGAAATTTATTTATCTTTCCCATCTTAATCCCCATGCATATCGCAAATCATTCCAGTGCCGTCTTCTACCTTGCACCACCTGTAACATCCCTTATAAAAGTCTTTGACGAACAATTTCATAAGCCATAACCCCTGCCGCAACAGAAGCATTCAAAGAATCAATGTCACCTTTCATAGGAATAGCTGCAACCATATCACATTTTTCCTTCACAAGTCTGCCGACGCCCTCTCCCTCATTACCAATTACCAGTCCGATGGCTCCCTTTAAATTCAAATCATACATTCTGGTGCCATCCATATCAGCACATACGAACCACAATCCTCTTTTCTTTAAATCCTCAATGGTAGCTGCCAGATTGGTTACCTTGGCAACCGGGGTATAATTGAGTGCTCCTGCTGAAGTCCTCGCTACCGTTGCAGTCAGTCCTGCAGCACGGTTTTTGGGAATGATTACCCCATGTGCCCCTGCCAGATTGGCAGTTCTTATAATTGCACCCAGATTATGCGGGTCTTCTATATTGTCAAGAAGAAACAGAAACGGCGGCTCTCCTTTCTTTTCAGCTAATTGAAACATGTCCTCAATATCTGCATACTCATAGGCAGCAGCACAGGCAATAACGCCCTGATGCTTACCAGTTTCAGACATCTGGTCAAGCCGCTCCTTCGTCACATACTTAATCAAAGTATCCTGCTTTCTGGCTTCTCTTTTGATGGTCAGAATTGGTCCATCCTGACACCCATCCAAAATGTATACCCTGTCAATAGGCTTGCCGGAACGAAATGCCTCTATCACCGCATTTCTTCCCTCTATGGTAAATTCATTTACAGTCTGATTCGTTCCTTCCACGTTATTTTATCCCTTCCTGCACATTTGTTTCAATTTTATGTAAACCAATTTGTATCAATTCCAGTGCCCGTCCCATCTGATCTGTGAGATAAAGAAAACCTATAAGTGCCTCCAATCCGGTTGCTTTCTTATATTCTGCCATGGTTGCGTTTTTTGCCATGGTATAAGGCTTTGCATTTTTCCCTCTTTTATACACCGCCAGCTCATCCGGTGTAAGGTGCTCAAGAATTGCTTCTATAAGGACTGCCTGCGCCGGTGCCTTGACATACTGAATCGTCTTGTGGTGCAGCTTATTAGCGGAGGTATTCCCCTGCTCTACCACTACAGTTCGGAATATAAGGTCATAGACCGCATCTCCAATATAAGCAAGCGTAAGAGGTGAATATGTTCTGATATCCACCTCTTTTAAGTCAAAGCTTTGTTTAATTAATTTCAACAGACTTATGCTCTCTTCCATTTAACTCCTTCACGGGTATCTTCCAAAATGATTCCCTTATCTAACAGCTCATTTCTGATTTCATCAGCACGCTGGAAATTCTTAGCCTTTCTGGCTGCCTGACGTTCTTCAATCAGTGCTTCAATGTCACTGTCTAACATCTCCTGCTTCTTTTCTACGATTAAGCCACAGATATCCGAAAGCATTATAATTTCTTCCTTAAGAGCCTTAAGGAATTCCTTGCTGCTTGCTTCATTTGTATTGATGTTAGCAAATTTTACCAGTTCAAAGATTGCAGCAATGGCGTCGGCAGTATTAAAGTCATCGTCCATTGCCTCGTCAAATTTAGCTACGAAGCCCTTCGCTTCCTCTGCCAGCTTCTTTTCATCCTCACTCATTGTATCAGATGCGGCATTTTCAAGCAAATAGTTTAAGTTGCTGACACTGGTCACAATTCTATCATAACCATTGCTGGCAGCTTCCATCAGCTCTGCACTGAAATTCAAAGGACTTCTGTAGTGTGCAGAAAGCATAAAGAAGCGAAGCACCTGAAGGTCATATTTTTCACTGATATCTCTTACTGTAAAGAAATTACCTGCCGATTTTGACATCTTCTTATTGTCAATATTTAAGAATGCATTATGCATCCAATACTTTGCAAAAGGTTTGCCATTGGCTGCTTCAGACTGAGCAATCTCATTTTCATGATGAGGGAAAACCAAATCCTCCCCACCTGCATGGATGTCAATCTCTTCCCCTAGATACTTCTTACTCATAACAGAGCATTCAATGTGCCAGCCTGGACGTCCATTACACCATGGAGATTCCCAGTAAGGCTCTCCATCCTTCTTCGGCTTCCAGAGTACGAAATCAAGGGGATCCTGCTTCTGGTCTTCACCTGTTACAAGAAGGGATCTGTTACCACCCTGCAAATCATCCAGATTTTTGTGGGAAAGCTTTCCGTATTCCTTAAAGCTTCTGGTCTTAAAATAAACAGTGCCATCCTCTCCTACATAGGCATGCCCCTTCTCAATCAGTGTGCCGATCATATCCAACATACCGCAGATTTCTTCTGTTGCCTTGGGATGGGTGGTTGCAGGTTTCACATTCATTGCCTGCATATCCTTCTTACACTCTGCAATATATCGCTCAGAAATGACTGCTGCGTCCACGCCCTCCTCGATGGCTTTCTTGATAATCTTATCATCCACATCGGTAAAGTTGGATACAAAGTTCACTTCATATCCCTTGTGCTCCATGTACCTTCTGACTGTATCAAACACAATCATAGGACGTGCATTACCGATATGAATCAAATTGTATACGGTAGGTCCGCACACATACATTTTTACCTTGCCTTCCTCCAAAGGTACAAATTCTTCTTTTCTCTTAGATAATGTGTTGTAAATTTTCATTTTGCTTCTCCTCTTTTCAGCTGTCTGCTCGTGTTCTATCTTTTTCTTCCTGACGTTTCATTTCTTTCAACGATCTCTCCAAATCAAGTATTCTGTTTGTCAGCTCTGCATTTGCATGGTGCAGACCGCTTATGTCCTCCATAATCGGGTCAGGCAGATGCACCTGATCCAAATCCTCCTGTGGCAATGCCTGATGATTGCGTTTTACTACCCGTCCTGGAACTCCAACCACTGAGGCTCCTGAGGGTACATCACAAAGCACCACACTTACTGCCCCAATCTTAAAGTTGTCTCCAAAGGTACATGAACCAAGCACCTTGGCACCTGCTCCAATCATAATATTGTTTCCAAGAGTAGGATGCCGTTTTCCCTGTTCCTTTCCGGTGCCTCCAAGGGTTACCCCCTGATACAGTGTGACATTGTCACCGATAATCGTTGTTTCCCCAATAATGACTCCATTACCGTGATCGATAAAGAAACCCTTGCCAATCTGTGCCCCTGGATGAATTTCAATTCCGGTTTTTCTGACCCCTCTCTGGGAAACCCACCTTGCCAAAAAGTAATGCCTATTCATATACAGCTTATGTGCCAGGCGGTAATGCAGCATCACCTTAAAACTGGGATAGAGAAACACTTCCATAGAAGAATGGATTGCAGGATCACGCTGTCTGATAATTTCAATTTCTTCTTTAATCCTTTTAATAAATCCCAAATAATCGCTCCCTTAGTCCGATTTCAAAACCAAACACCGACATGCATTGCAAGCCATCTTGTTGGACAAAAAAAGATAACTTCATTCCCTAGAGACGAAGTTATCCGCGGTTCCACTCTATTAGAGGTCATGACCTCCACTCATTGCACGTAACGTGTGAATACGTGTCCTGCTACTAGATGCCGGTTTGCATTTACCTTCACAAGACCTGCTCCCGGATGCACTTCTATTATCCTGATTACAGGAATGCTTTCAGCCGGTGACATTCCCTCTCTGCGCAATCACATCTATACAATGCATTGATAATATACTCTTTCCGTTCCTCGCATTTACTGTTCTTCTACCGATGGTTCATAAATCGGAAATCTTTTTACACTATCAGCATATGCAAAAGTACTGGTTTTGTCAACTGAAATTTGCCTTTTCGTCTTCATAAATTTTCCAAAACCAATGTACTGTAGGTCCAATTTGTGTTATAATTTTTACAATTTTTAAAGAAAAAGTTTTATCGATTATGGAAGGTCTGGTGTATTATGAAAATTGAAGTGACAAAATTCCTTAACTCCCTTTCACTTGCTCTTGATTATGTAGAGGGAGAGATTATAAAAACTAGTGTCAATCATGCCAAGAGAGTCGCCATTCTTGCAAACAAGATGGGTTCCTTTGTGGGGATGGATGAAAATGTGCTGTTTGCTTTGACTCAGGCTGCAGCATTGCATGATTGTGCACTTTCAGAGTATCTGGATGATGAACTTGCAGAGATTGGATATGAGCCTGATGAATTAAACATGGCATCCCACTGCATAGCAGGTGAAGAGATGTGCCTTAAACTCCCCTTTTACGAAACAGTCAAAGGCACTGTTCTTTACCACCACGAACGTGCTAATGGAACAGGCGCTCTGGGCAAAACATCCAAAGAAGTACCATTCACTGCCCAGCTTGTTCATATGGCAGATGTGGTGGATTGCCATTTTGTCCTGTACACGCTGAATCAGGAAACCTACGAAAATCTTGTTCAATGGGTAAAAGAGCAGACCGGAAGTTTATTTTCCAAAGAGTGTGCCAATACATTCTTAAACGCCATTGACTACGAACTGCTCTCTACAATCTCTGGCGATGGTTGTAACGAAGTATTAAAGGAACTCATCCCTGACATAACCATGGACATTCCCACTGATATTCTCAAAAAAATGTCCTCACTTTTCTCTGAGATTACAGACTATAAGTCTCATTTTACATGGAGACATTCTTTAGGAATTGCAGAAAAAGCACAGGTTATGGGCAAATTTTATGGATATTCTGATGAACTGTGTGATAAGCTTTATATTGCTGGTGCACTCCACGATATTGGCAAGCTTCTGATCAGCAACGATATACTTGAAAAACCTGGAAA
Source organism: uncultured Lachnospiraceae bacterium (assembly GCA_945868485.1). Classification (GTDB taxonomy): domain Bacteria; phylum Bacillota; class Clostridia; order Lachnospirales; family Lachnospiraceae; genus Suilimivivens. The sequence goes on from CAMBLS010000070.1 coordinate 8,500, forward strand.
ACTTACAACTGACGAATACCACAAGATTCAAAATCATGCCATAGGAACATGGAATCTGCTTCATGAAATCGGTGGCCTTGAAGAAATTACAAGATGGGCTGCACTCCATCATGAAAAGCTGGACGGAAGCGGATATCCCTTCGGTTTGAAAGCCGACTCTCTTGGTAAAAATGAACGTCTATTGGCCTGCCTTGATATTTATCAGGCGCTTGTGGAAGAAAGACCTTATAAAGCAGGTCTTTCTCATCAGGAAGCTATTGATATACTGCATAAGATGGGAAATGAGGGACAACTTGACGATGGGATCATTAATGATATTGACAAGTGCTTTATCGCCACCAATGTCCACTCAAAAAAATCGGCTGAACCGTTAGAAAGTATCCATGACAAAGAAGCATGGAAATGTCCTGTATGTGGATATATCTATGAAGGTGAACTTCCACAGGATTTTATCTGCCCTCGCTGCGAACAACCCAGATCCATATTTAAGAAAATATAAAATTGGAATTTCTTGTTTCTCACTGCTTCATCGGACAGCCGCCACAGCCTTCACAGCCACGAGTTGTCACATCCTCGCTGCCAAGGTTTACCGGACTAGTAAGCATACAGATTGCCTGAGAAGAAATTCCCTCGCCTGAGCCTGTAAATCCAAGCCCCTCCTCCGTAGTTGCCTTTACATTTACCTGATTTATGGAAATTCCCAGTGCATCAGCAATGTTCTTTCGCATAAAATCAATATGCGGTCTCATCTTTGGTGCCTGGGCAATAATGGTAGCATCAATGTTTTCTATCAGGAAAAGGTTTTCTTCCAAAAGCGCCCCTACATGCTCTAACAGTTTGATAGAAGATATCCCTTTATAGGCAGGGTCCGTATCTGGAAAATGCTTTCCAATATCTCCGAGTGCCGCTGCACCTAAAAGCGCATCCATGATGGCATGGAGAAGCACATCCGCATCCGAATGTCCAAGAAGCCCCTTTTCATAAGGGATTTCCACACCACCCATAATTAACTTTCTTCCTTCTACCAGCTTGTGTACGTCATATCCCATTCCAATTCTCATTGTTCTTCCCATTCCTTTCCTTACATAAAGAGTGTTTGGATGTACTGTACATCCTCCTGCTTAATATATCCCACCTTTTGGTAAGACAGCGCAAACTCGCCCTGCATTACCGCATAACCTCTGTATATATATTCCCCAAATCCGCAATATACAGCCGCAGTATCCGTGAGGATTTCGTTTTCCCATGTATCCTGCAAGTGAATTCCCTCATAATACAGATGCAGATGTATGGACTCATGGGCAAGAACAGCCACCACCGTATCAATGGTATAATAGGGTTTCAATTCCAAACGGATGGTGGTATGTGCCAAGTCTGTGTCAATCTCTCCCGCTCGATCCGGCATGGGCGTATCCTGCACAATCAGCCTGATAAAGCTTCCGTCTATCCCCAAATGCGCGCAGATATCACATAACAGCCTTTTCAGATTCACTTCATCGTTAAGCTCCTTCTTCAAACCTTCAAGGATTTCCTCCGGCACCTTGTACGGCGCATAGCTTTTCTTTTCCTTCCTCTGCAAAATCTCAACACACTTCTTTAAAAGTTCATGTGGAACCGTTTTAAATGCACTGGAAGGCACAGGTGCTTTCCGCAGAATGAATCTTTTTACCAGAAAATAAATGCAGCCTATAAAAGCAATGAGCTCAAAGATGCTGTTCACACCTATTTTATTTAAAAAATTAACTAAATAATAGACCAATTTTTGTAAAGCTTCCATATTGCTCCCATCACGCTACTTATCCTCTACACCGCAGGATTCCTGAATATATTGTATAAACCTGACCGCTGCTGTAGACAACCGATTGTCACTATTATATACAATAATAATTTCAGATTCCATAGTGGGATTGATAATTTTTCGCACTGCAATTCCTTTTCCTTCTGCTGCTCCAGACGCAGATGCCGGAAGAATGGCTGCTCCCATTCCGTTTTCCACCAGAGAAATGGCATTCATTGCAGGAGAAATTTCGCAGCAAATGTTTGGAACAATTCCTCGTTTTCCAAACCACTCCCTGATTTCCTGTGCTCTGGTCTTAATAGAGGGAATGATCAACGACATACTGCCCAGCTCCTCCAGTGAAATTTCCTGACTGTCCTTAGCACTTTCCGGCAGCTGTTCCTGCTTAACAAATGCCATCCATGGCTCCCGATACAGGCTGCCAGAAATAAATTTCTCACTGTTGCAGGGTGTTCTTACCACTGCAAAGTCAATCAACCCATGCTCAAGCCTCTCCAGCACATCATTGGAATTTCCGCTCCACCAGTCAAAATAAACCTCCGGATACTGCTGGTGAAATTCCACAATCCACTTTGGCATAATTCCCAGCGAAATACTCTCAATAGAACCGATGTAGATTCTCCCTGAAACCTTGTTTTTCATTCCGCTGATTTCTTCCACCGTCTTATCTGCAAGGGCAATCATCTGCTGGGCACGCTTTCTAAGAAGCTGTCCTTCCTGCGTCAAAGTAATCTTCCGCTTTCCCCTGACGAAAAGGGTCACTCCCAGCTCCTCCTCTAAAAGCTGCATACTGCGGCTTAAAGGCGGCTGGGACATATGCAGATTTTCAGCTGCTCTGGAAATGTTACCGGATTTCGCCACTTCCAGAAAATAACTCAGAATACGAATATCCATTTTCCCTCCGTTATTATACCTTTTAGGTATTATTTATCATCTATTATATGTATTTTATTTCTTTTCTGCAATATGTTATTCTAAATACAACAAAAGAACAAACACTATCAGCCGGAAGCTGATACTAAAAGGAGGATTTTTTATGAAGACATTACGCATGATTAGTGAATTACTGGAGTCCTATTACAAATCATTTTCAAAGAAATACAGCTACTAAATAGATCATGAGAAGCAAACACTTTCATAGGAATAACACATAAACCCGAAACTTATTTATATAACATAGGTTTCGGGTTTTATCTTTACTCTATAATTCCACTCCGTCTAAAATTGTCTTAAGCATCTCTGCCTGCTTCGAAAGCCGCTCGCTTGCAGAAGCACTTGTTTTGGCAGTTTCTACATTGTCATTAATCGTTTTGACTATTTTTTCTACCTTATCTGTAATCTGTACAATTGCATTCCTTTGTTTACCGCTTCCACTACGAATTTCCTTCATCACATCATCCATATTCTTAATGTTGTAAGACA
>CAMBLS010000071.1 GCA_945868485.1 uncultured Lachnospiraceae bacterium
GAAATACGAAGAAATGAGGTAATCCCGGTGGCAAGTTTGATGGAAAATCTAATAGAAGTATTAGATATGGAAAGTCAGGAATATGAAAACTTGCTGGGATTATCCATGAAGAAAACACCGGTGATTGTAGCCGGTGATCTGGAAGAATTAGCCAAAATCACGGATGAGGAACAAACCGTTGTCAGTAGGATCAACCGTCTGGAACAGAAGAGACAGGAAGTTTTTACTGATGTTGCCAACGTAATTAACAAGGATGTTAACAAGCTGATGCTCGCGGATCTGATAGAAATGCTGAAAACAAGACCCGCAGAGCAGCAGAAACTGGCTAGAGTACATGACAGGTTGAAAGCTGCCGTTCATGAGGTGAAGCGGGTGAACGGTCAGAATAGGATTTTGATTCAGAATGCTCTGGAAATGGTAGAGTTTGACATGAATATGCTGCAGGCGATGAAGGCAGCGCCTGAGACAGCCAACTACAATAAAGGTGCCTATAATACCGGTGAACACATGGGAGTGGGCGGTGGAGGCTTTGATGCCAAACAATGATCCTTGCGAACGTTATGAGGTGACATTATGTCTTTGATGGGAAGTTTATACATCGGTGCAAGCGGACTGCAGACAGGTCAGAACGCACTTAATACTACTGCACATAATATGTCCAATATCGATACAGTCGGGTATACCAGGCAGCAGGTGCAGCTTGGTACCCGTTTTTATAATACCCTTTCTACCAGTGGGTCTGCGATTTCTTTTCAGCAGACCGGTTTAGGTGTCAGCTATATTCAGGTTAAGCAGGTCAGAGATTATTTCCTTGATAAAACGTATCGGCGGGAGGCTGGAAGAGGCGCATTTTATGACGCTTCTACCTCTGCTGTGGAAGAAATTGAAAATCTTTTTCAGGAGCTGGAAGGAGAAGCCTTTGAGGAGTCAATTGAAAATCTCTGGAGCTCTGTTCAGGAGCTTACCAAGGATCCGGGAAACTCGGTTAACCAGGGAGTTTTTGTACAGCGGTGCAGCGAATTTCTGACCCAATCGAAGGCCGTGTATCAGGGACTTTGTGAATATCAGGACAATCTGAATTATAAGATTAAGCAGCAGGTAGATACCATGAACGACTACGCAGAACGTATCATGGAACTGAACATGGAAATTTTAAAGATTGAGTCCGGTAAGACGGAAAGGGCAAACGACCTGCGAGATGAGAGAAACCGTCTGATCGATGAGCTTTCCAAGATGGGCTACATTGATTGCAGAGAAGATGTAGATGGAAATATTTTGATCAAGCTGGAAGGAATGGATTATGTAAAAGCTGATTCCATCAATGAGATTGCATTAGATTACGATGAAGTTACAGGATTTTATACTCCTTACTGGAAACAGCTGGCGAACGTCACCACAGTAAACGGCATTACCAACATTGACATTACCGGTGCTGAAGTTTATAACATGACCCAGACTATTTCAACAGACACCAACACAGATATCGGCTCGTTGAAATCCATGCTGTTTGCAAGAGGAAACAAGCGTGGGACTCATAAGGATTTGGAAGATGCGGATAAATATAACAGAGAGATTTCACAATCCATTATGATGAATGTTCAGGCAGAGTTTGACAGATTGATCAACCGTATTACCACTTCGATTAATGAAGTGCTTAAAGCCGCTGCGGATTCTGAACCGGCCAGCTCTTATATGAAAGATTCTGACGGGAATGCTTACACCATTTTTAATACAATGACAGGGGAAACAAATAAGGATGCCTTTACCGTTGAAAATCTGATTATTAATGGTGAGATTAAACAGGCTCCCTCCTTATTGGGATTCAAGAAGGATGATGGAACCATTGATCAGGCAACAGCAGATGCATTGAAAGAAATTTTTTCCAAGGCAGAGCATACCTTAAACCCCAATGTGAAGACAACCACAAACTTTATTAATTATTATAATAACCTGATATCCCAGGTGGCAAATACAGGATCGGTTCTTAGGGGAATCAGTGAAACTCAGCAAATGACAGTAGACAACACAGCTGCGGCAAGGGAGCAGATTTTAGGTGTTTCCTCAGATGAGGAATTAAGCAATATGATCATGTTCCAGAATGCATACAATGCGTCCAGCCGTTATATCAATGTAATCAGTGAGCTTTTAGAGCATATTATCAGCACACTTGGAAGGTAGGAAGGAAGTGAAGTAGATGCCGTCACAATTTTTTGGATTATATATTGCCGGTTCAGGTCTTCGAGCCTCTAATGCGGCATTAAACACTACGGCCAACAACATATCGAATGCGCAGACCAATGGCTACAGCCGCCAACAGGTAACACAGCAGGCGAATAATGCGCTTAGAACCTTCACTACTTATGGGTGCGCAGGCGCCGGTGTGGACACAATTGCAATTGAGAGAATCAGAGACAGCTTTTATGACGTGAAATATTGGGACAATCAGAGTAAGTTTGGCGAATATGCCGTAAAACAGTATTACACCCAAACCATTGAAGACTACTTTAATGACGATGGACTTAGTGGCTTTAAGACTGTTTTTAATAAGATGAGCAACGCACTTCAGTCGGTGACAACCAATGCCAGCAGCGACAGCTCCAAGGCAGAATTTATTGCGGCAGCCAAGTCCCTGACAGATTACTTTAACAATATGTATGGTAATTTGCAGGAGCTACAGAAGGACATCAACCTGGAAATTAAGCAGAATATTGACCAGATTAACTCTATTTCGCAGAAGATTGCGACCCTGAATAAACAGATTAACGTGGTGGAGCTTTCAGGAGCAAAGGCCAATGAACTGAGAGACCAGAGAGAACTTTTGGTGGACGAGCTGGCAGAGATTGTGGATGTAGAAATATCTGAAATGCCGATTTATGATACCAACAACCCGGAAAGAGAAACCGGTGGACACAGATATCTGGTGCGCATTGCCGGTGGGCAGCCTCTGGTAGATGGAAATGATTATAATACTTTGAAATATGAAGCAAAGGATACCGACGAGAAGGTTAATCAGACCGATGTGGATGGTCTATATCGCATTACCTGGGAAAATGGCAATGAATTCAGTCTGGTAAATGCCTCTATGGACGGCAAGCTCAAAGGACTTGTAGAGCTGCGGGACGGCAATAATGGCGCCAACTTTAATGGTATTGTTTCCAAGATCGATGAAAATGCAACTGATGCGGGTGGGAACAGGGTGACAAAGGTCACGGTAGAAGTGACCGAAGATTATCTTAAGAATATGCAGGAATGTACCCTCTCGGATACCGGCGGAGTAATGAATATAGGAAATACCATCTACTATTATGATAGTTGGGAATTTAATGGGATAGACCCTGGGACAGGCAAATGTACTTATACATTTACCATGGATCCGAATAAGTGTCCTTCCTTTGATGGCAAGGAAGGGAAGGAAATCAAGACTGAATCCAAGATTAAGTATCAGGGTATTCCTTATTATATGGAACAGATGAATGCATGGATCAGAGGATTTGCAGAGAAGGTAAATGATATCTTTACTTCCGGTATTGATTCAAATGACAAGAATGGATGCATCTTCTTTACAGGGACGAAAGGAACCGGAGAAGAGCTTGTGGAAGGCGATTTGAAGGATGCCAACGGATACTATGAACTGACGGCAGGCAATTTTACCATCAATTCAGCGCTGCTGGCAGATGCCTCTCTTCTGGGAACCAGAAGCAGTGTGGACGTAGGCGTGGAAGAATGTGGTAAGATTGAAGAAATGATTACCCTTCTTAACAGCAAGGAGAAGTTCAGCTTCCGAAACGGCAGTGCAAGTCAGATGCTGGAGATGATTTTATCGGATGTGGCATTAAATGCCAGCAATGCAAAAACCTTTTATAATACCTATAATGGGCTTCAGACCAGCATTGCCAATCAGAGAAATTCCATCTCGGGTGTGGATGAGGATGAGGAAGCAGTAAGCCTAGTTAAATTCCAGAATTCCTATACATTGGCATCTAAAATGATACAGACATTGACAGAAATCTATGATCAGTTGATTTTGAACACCGGAGTTTAATGGAGGATAGCGACTATGAGAATGACCAATAAAATTATGCAGAACAACTCCCTGTATAATATCAACAATAACAAGATCCTGCAGGATAAACTGAGCACTCAGATGTCTACCCAGAAAAAGTTGACCAGACCTTCGGATGATCCGGTGGTTGCAATTCGTGCCCTGCGCCTTAGAACCAGTGTGACGGAATTAAAACAGTTCTATGAAAAGAATGCGCCTGATGCGAACAGCTGGCTTGAAGTTACAGGCAAGGCACTAAGTACTGTTACCGAAGTGCTGACGGATATGGGAAAACAGGTGAATAAAGGCGCTAATAAGGACTTGGCAACAGAAGATCTTGAAATTATCGTGGAGCAGATGAAATCCTTAAGAGATGAGTTTTATGCCACAGGTAATGTTGACTATGCAGGAAGATATGTCTTTACAGGCTATAGAACAGACACCACCATGTCCTTCACGGAAGAGGTGGAGAATCTGGGAGCAGGGTATCCTATTTATGAAATTACAGAACAGAATACGCTGAAGGATTTTGACACTGTCAGCTATACCGATATTGGTAAGCTTGCAGGAATGAATAAGAATAATTATACGGAGACTTCCTATGATGGTGTGAAGGAGGGTGAGGTTGATAATTACAGCATTCACAGAATGCGCCTTGCTTATGATGACCTGAAAGCAACCGTCTCTACCGATCCTGCAAATCCCCAGACGGATGGAGTGGTAATTACGATTCCAGATGGACCCACCACAATTAAGCCTGAGACATGGTCGAAGGATGAAGGCTATGCGCGAATTGTTGATGCAAACGCTGCAGGCGATAATGTGGCAGTGTATATCCCTGAAACCGGTGAGATTTTATTCAGTAATAAAGCTTACACGGAACTGGAAGGCAAGGCAAAGGGTGCAAACGGAACTTATAAAGAAATCCAGATTACCTACACCAAGGACAGTTGGAAAAATGGAGATTTAAGACCAGAGCATTATTTCGCATGCAAGGGCAAGGATGGCACAAAGGATGAAAATGGTAAGGAAATAGAGATTAAATATAATCAGGAATACCTGAACAAGGGCAAATCCAAACAGGTGATTGAGTATGATGTGGGATATAACCAGAAGATACAGGTCAACACCACTGCGGACGAAGTATTTAATCACAATCTCAACAGAGATGTAGATGATATGGAGAGTGCGCTTGCGGAGCTGAAAGAAATAGAAGCTATTAAGAATGATATGGAAGAGGTTCTTAAAGGACTGAATGAAAATGATTCGAAATATGCAGATGTGCAGAGGAAATATGATGCAGCAGTAAAAGCGTATGACTATATGCGTGAAAATATCCATAATATTTTTGAAAATGCCATTACCAAAACCCAGGGTTATCTTGATGATACCAATGTGGCAATCACGGATAACGGAACCAGAAGCCAGAGACTTGACCTGATCAGCAACCGTCTGATGGATCAGAAGACGACCTTCCAGACGTTACAGTCAGAAAATGAAGATGCTGACATTGCAGAAGTGGCAGTGCAGCTTACCAGTACAGAGCTTACCTATGAGGCAGCTCTCATGGCAACAGGAAAGATTATGCAGACGTCACTGATGAACTATATTTAATGTACGCGTGGAAACACGCAGATAGGAGCGGTTATGAGAATTAATACGAAAGTTTTTGGGGAAATTGAAATAGCAGATGATAAGATTATTCATTTTCCTTCCGGGATTATTGGTTTTCCTGAGCTTACCGATTTTGCATTGGTACATGATGAGGAAAAAGGAGTGGGCTCTATCCACTGGCTGCAATCTATACAGGAGCCGGCATTTGCAATGCCTGTTATGGATCCTTTGCTGGTGCAGCCTGAATATAATCCAGAAGTAGATGATGAATTACTTAAGCCTATTGGGAAGCTTGATCCGGAAGAGATGTTGGTGATGGTTACGGTTACCGTACCCAGCGATCTGACCAAAATGAGCGTAAATCTGAGAGGACCCATTGTAATCAACGCAGCAGAAAAGAAAGCATGTCAGGTAATCGTAGATGGAGAAGAGTATGCGGTAAAATTCCCGATTTATGATATTTTGAATGCAAAGAAAGCAGGTGAGTAAATGTTAGCTTTATCCAGAAAGAAAAATGAAGCCCTCGTTATCAATAATAATATAGAAATTACTGTACTTGAGATTAAGGGAGAACAGGTAAAGCTGGGCATCAGCGCACCTAAAGAAGTTCCAGTGTACCGAAAAGAAGTCTATGTACAGATTCAGGAAGCAAACCAGGAAGCCGTCAGCACGGACGGAATGGAAGCATTAAAAAATTTACTCGGATAACGGGTAAATTTTTTTTTATTTCATCCGATATATAGTAAAGAAGACAGGAAAACTCTAAGATTTCATTTCAAATGTATCTTACAAACTATTTTATATCACACGGAGGTGATTACAATGGCAATCGAACCATTAAGCAGTGCAATGACTTATCAGGCACAAACAACACAGCAGGCAAAGCCTGTAAAACAGGCAGTAGAAAACATGGATGTTACTACACAGGAACAGAACAACGTATATGACCAGACCACTGTTAAGGTTGCTTCAGCAGAAAAGACAGATGATCAGAGCAAGGGGCAGGATGGTGCAGGAAACGGAGCTGCCAGAGAACAGCAGCAGGCAAATACCGAACAGATCAAAAAGGCAGTGGAGAATCTGAATAAAAATATGTCTCACTCAGAGGCAGTTTTTGGAATTCATGAGGGAACCAACCGGGTTACCATTAAAATCGTAGACAGAGAGACTAAGGAGGTCATTAAAGAGCTCCCTCCCGAAAAGACTCTGGATATGATTGCAAAAGCATGGGAGCTTGCAGGTATCCTGGTGGATGAGAGAAGATAGGAGGTTACTGATATGGCAATGCGTGTAACAGGAATGATGTCCGGATTAGACACAGAGAGCATCATCCAGGAGTTGGTAGCGGCCAAAAGGACTAAGGTGGATACCCTGACCAAAGAGCAGACCAAGCTTCAGTGGAAACAGGATGCATGGAAAGAATTAAATAGCAAGATTCGCAAGCTGTTTGATGGATCATTGAATAATCTTCAATATCAGTCTTCTTTTATGAAGAAGACCACCAGTGTTTCTAATAGTAATCTGGTAAGTGTTATTACAGACAGTGAGGCAATGGACAGCGTCCAGACGTTGGAAATCAGCAAGCTTGCCAAGGCAGGTTACCTGACCGGCGCAAAAATGTCTGCAACAGACGGCAAGAGTTTAAGCTCGGGAAGTAAGCTGGTAGACAGACTTGGTATACAGGCAGGAGGCAAGTTTGAGATTACTGTCGGCGGCAAGACCACAGATATTGAGATAGACGAAAATACAACCATCAGCAGTTTGGTCAGCACGCTGCAGTCAGCCGGTGTTAAAGCCAGCTTTGATGTTGCCAACCAGCGACTTTTCATTGGCGCTGAGGGAACAGGAAAGGACAAGGATTTTACGATTACCGCATCTAATAGTGATGGAACAGATGCCTTGTCCAAGCTGGGCATTTTGGTTTATGATAACAGTACCAAGGCTGCTTACCAGAAATATGCGGATATGGCTGGTGATTCTGATTTAAAAGACGCAGCAATTAAGGAAAGAGAAGCAGCGTTGCTGCAATCCTATACAGCTGAAAAGAAAAGCCTTGAGGATACCATTAAGAGTCTTGAAGAAAATCAGACCAAGCTGGTAGATGCTTATAATGAGGAATATGGAAAAGACAGTTCCGTTGATATTGAGGATACTGATCAGAGAAAAGATCGTAAGGCTGCATTGAATACGGAGATTGAAAATCTTACCAAAGAGCTGGAGTCTGATTCACTTTCTCCTGAGGAGAAGGCAGAGAAAGAGGCAGCTCTCAATAAAGCAAAAGGTGAGCTTTCTTATATAGAAGGATATGATACAAATCAAGCATCTTTGCAAGCGAAACAGAACAGATTAAATGTATTAAACACAGATTATCTGAATGGGGATGGAACTGCAAAGGCTAAAATCACTGAAGAGGCAACTGCGTATATTGATGAGAAGATCAGCAAGGCAGTGGATGTTATCAACAACTTTAGCACTCTCAAGGGAAGTGACAGCGGTGAAGCAGAAACAAAGGCTGCCAGGGTAATCGGGCAGAATGCAGAAATTCTGCTAAATGGTGCACTCTTTACCAGCAACAGCAACACCATTAAGGTAAACGGACTTACCATTACCTGTAAGGGTGAAACCAACGGAGAAACAATTTCCATGACAACAGAAAATGATGTCAGTGGAATTTACGACATGGTTAAGGGCTTCATCAAAGAATACAGTGAGTTAATCAATGAGATGGATAAGCTGTATAATGCAGAATCCTCCAAAGGTTATGAACCTCTTACCGATGAAGAAAAGGATGCGATGAGTGAGACCGAAGTGGAGAAGTGGGAAACCAAGATTAAGGACGCACTGCTCCGCCGTGACTCTACTGTAAGCTCCGTATCAAGTGCTATGAAGGAAATTATGGCATCTGGCTTTACCGTAGGCGGCAAGACCATGTATCTGTCAGATTTTGGTATTGAAACTCTTGGCTACTTTAATGCAGCAGATAATGAAAAGAACGCTTATCATATCAACGGTGACGAAGACGATGAATCTGTGAAGTCCAAGACCAATGATCTTAAAGCAATGATTAGTTCTGACCCTAATACGGTGGTTGATTTCTTTAACCAGTTGTCCAAGACTCTGTATTCCAAGCTAAAGGATCTTATGGGAAGAACCGATTACAGCAGTTCTTATACCGTTTATGATGATAAGAAGATGAAGGAAGACTATGACAGCTACTCCACGAAGATTAAGGAAGCTGAGCAGAAGCTTAAGGATTACGAGGATAAGTGGTACAGCAAGTTTTCCGCAATGGAAACAGCACTGGCAAAGATGCAGTCCAATTCCAGTGCAGTAACAAGTTTATTAGGAGGCTGATAAGATGGCATTACCCAACGCATATGCACAGTACAATAATAGTAAAATACTGACTGCTTCTCCCGCAGAATTGACTCTGATGCTGTATGAAGGAGCGATTAAGTTCTGCAACATTGCAATCACTGCAATCGAGCATAAGGATATAGAGAAGGCACATATCAATATTGTGAAGACAGAGCGGATTATAGAGCATTTCCGTCTGACTCTGGATATGAAGTATGAGGTCGCTAAGGATTTTGACAGAGTTTATGAATATCTTCTGCGCAGACTTCTTCAGGCGAACATCAAAAAGGATAAAGAAATACTGGAAGAAGTAAATGAACATCTGCGTTCCATGCGGGACACATGGAAAGAAGTTATGCGAATTAACAGGGAGAAGAGTGCTGTATGCTGAATAATTATCTGAATATTTTGGAAGACAGCCTGAAGAAAAAGATTGAGATTCTGGAACGTATTGATGAGGTTAATCAGGTGCAGTCCGACTTTCTAAAAGAGGAACAGCCAGACCTTGAAGCCTTTGATAAATGCGTGGATGAGAAGGATGTCTACATCAAAGAGCTGGAGAAACTGGATGAGGGATTTGATACGCTCTATGAAAAAATTAAGCAGGAACTGCTTGGCGACAGAGATAAATATGCAGATCAGATCAAGCGTCTGCAGAAGCTGATTACAGAGATTACTGATAAAAGTGTTTCCATCCAGGCGCAGGAGAGGCGAAATAAGGCTTTAGTGGAAAAGTATTTTACAGATCAGCGCAAAGAGTTGGGGCAGGTGAGAAAATCTTCAAAAGCGGCTTATGGCTATTACCAGAATATGAGTAAGAGCAATACCGCACCTCCACAGTTTATGGACACAAAAAAATAATAAAAGATATAAGTCAGCAGAATCAAGGGTTTTACCTTGACTGCTGACTTTTCTGTTCGGGAGAATAGATACAGCGAAGCATTTCGGCTACTCTGTGGCGACAGCTATGCTTTTGCTTAACGGTCTGATATCCGTGGAGCGCAATTTCCCTGCGGATATCATCGTGGCTTAAGTAGAAAGCAACCTTTTCTTTTAATTCCTTCACATTCTCATAGCAGTCCAAATCCTTGCCAATCTCAAAATATTCGGGATATTCCATTTGATAATTGGACAAAAGGAAGCCCTGACAGCCCATAATATCCCAGATACGCTGGGAGAGACCGGTCTGAATGGAACGAATGGTAATATTCAGGTTAATCTTACTGCTTCGGAAAATATGCGGCATCTGTGTGTGGGTGGAAACCCCATCGTGACAGCGGACACCCTTAAGGGGAGAAGTATCACTTCTGGTAAACAAATCTACCTGAAAATCTCCGGCTAACGCATTTAAAGTACGAATTCTTTCCAAGGAGGAAGCCTGCATGCCGAGATAGTAGTTGGCAGCCACATAGGCATCTGTATCGGTAAAGCCATCCGGCAGAGTGTGGAAGCGAGGGTCGGTCTTTTTGATTGCGGCAGTAAGAGCGGGAGTAAGTGCTTCCTCAATCACTCCAAGTCCGGATAACCTTAACTGTGCCTCGATCAATCCGTCTCCAAACCCTCTGTCAAAATCTGAAAGTGGCAGAGACACATAAGGAGATTTTTCTGTATAGAGAGATCCGATAAATGAAACATCATAAGAATATTCTGAATCGTTATCTTCGGAAAAGGCCTGATCCCAGCGCTCAACATTGGTTCCCAGAGGCAGATAAAAAATACATTCCGGATTCTCATCTTTAAATTGGAGATACTGGTTGTAGTCAAACAGGAAAATTCTGTTGCACTTATTGCGGATAGTGGTGGAAAATAATTCTAACACCGGACAATCCACACTTAAACAGACATACAGTATTTGCAGCTTCTCACAAATCTGTGAAATATAGGGAAAATAATTGATGCTGAACACAAATGCAGTCTGGTGGGTCAGAATCTGTTCGCTGAGCAGACGGATTCGCTCGGAGGGTTCAATGGATTTCTGATAAATTTCTGTATCCTCCTCAATTACATTCAGTCCAAGAGACTGAAAGGCTTCTATAATATCCGGTTCACAGATGCTGCCGTAGCGGTGAAAAATAATGTCCATGTGTGCCTCCTCAACAAATGCTAAATAGTATGCTATAATTTAATTGTAACATAAAGGAAACTATATTTCGAGAGATGTAATCATATGAATACAACAGAAAAAATCAGTGTTATTATCCCCACTTATAACCGTGCAAATTTAATAGAATGTTCCATACAGAGTGTATTGGAGCAGACCTATGATAATCTGGAAGTGATAGTTGTAGATGATGGATCCGCTGACAATACGATGGAAATAGTGAGTGCGTTTCGTGATAATCGCATTGTCTATCACAAGCTACCATTGAATCAAGGCGTTTCCAATGCAAGAAATGTTGGGGTGTCTGTGGCAACTGCATCACTCATTGCGTTTCAGGACAGTGATGACAGATGGAGGAAAGATAAATTGCAAAAACAGATGGAATACTGGCAACAACATCCAGAATTTCAAATGATTTATACTGCTTACCTCTATCATGCAGAAGGCGGGGAGACATTAAAGGTTCCTTCCACAAACGTGAAAGGTAATTTGGAAGGGGATATTTTTGCAGATTTGTTGTTGCGTAATACAGTTGGTGCACCTACGATGCTGATGAAAAAGGAATGTTTCCTAAAGAGTGGTGGTT
>CAMBLS010000072.1 GCA_945868485.1 uncultured Lachnospiraceae bacterium
ACGGTATTGGAAATGCCGTGGGATTTCTTTTATCATTTTTGTTCCAATGCCTGTGACCATCATAAGCAGCTGACTCAGAATATGCTGGAAATTTTATCAGAAAATAATTTTAAAATTACCAGAAAGCTTCATATTATAAGTACATCTTCTCTGCGGGAAAGAATTGCAATCTGGCTTATCGATGCTATGGATGAAAATTTGGACGTGACACTTCATATGAATCGGGAGCAGCTTGCAGATTTCCTAGGAGTTGCCAGACCATCTCTGTCAAGAGAGTTGATGAGAATGCAGAAGGATGGGCTTGTAGAGGTGGATCGCAAAACAATCAGGATTTGTAATAAGGAAGCATTAGAAATGCTTTGTAATTAATTATTTGTTCTCAAAAAAATACATGGAAAAGAAAAATTCGTAACTAAGGTTACGGATTTTTCTTTTTAGAAATCGTATGATGTAATTACAAAAAGAAAAACCAGTTATTTAATTACCTCTAAGTTGCAATAATAAAATAAAGGATGAAAAGAAGGGAGAAATTATTATGGCAAATGTAAATTCAGCACAGGTTGAAAATTTAGTGAATCTTTTGGATGGATATGCAGGAAAGGGTGGACATCATTTAAACGTTAATGTGTTAAACAGAGACACTCTTTTAGATGCTCAGAAGCATCCTGAAAAGTATCCTCAGCTTACAATCAGAGTATCCGGCTATGCAGTAAACTTCATTAAGCTGACACCTGAACAGCAGGCAGATGTAATTTCCAGAACATTCCATGAAGCAATGTAAAACAAATACTAAAAAAGACGCAGCGCCCGCTGCGTCTTTTTTGAATTAGAAAACTTTATTTATTCTTTTCGGATTTATTGCCTACCATTGTAAAGCAGATGATGGCAGCGATAATGTAAAGTACAAATGTAACATAGAGTACCATTTGATATCCGCTGGGATTTACTTTGATGATTTCTGTTGTTCCGTCAGCCAGTGTGTGAGCCAAATCTACTTCTTCTCCGAAATGACTTACAATGAAGGATGCCATCTGGTTTCCGGTAAGACCTGCAAATGCCCATGCAGAAAGGGTAATGCCGTGAATTGCACTGATATTCTTCATGCCGTAATGATCTGAAAGCAGGGTGGGAACATTACTGAAACCACCACCGTATCCTGCATTTACCACAAACAGCAAAATGAGAACGAGAATCATAAGGAGTGTATTCTGTCCCATGTTGGTAATGCCTCGTGTAATAATAACGAGACCGGTTGCTACGATAGAAAGGATAAAGATAATTTTATAAATGGTATTTCTATCCTTGAATGTGTCAGCCCAGGCGGAGAAGCCTAAACGACCGCCGGCATTGAACACAGCAGTAACAGAGGAAAGAACACCAACCATTCCCACCAGACCGATACACTTAATAATCATTTTTTCCTGAGAGATCAGGGCAAGACCGCAGGTAATATTCAGATAGAACATGATCCAGATACCAATAAAGGTAATGGGTTTTGCTTTGATGACATCGATTGCGCGGGCACCCTTCTCAGTAGAAGAGGGTTCATGCCATCCGGCCGGCTTGGCAAGAAGCAGGTGTCCCACAAACATCATGAGGAAATATACTACTGCAAGAATCAGGAACATTTTGTAAATTCCGCCTTCTCCCAGTGAATTTAAAAGTGACTGCATGATGGGGCTGGCAATTGCCTTGGCAGCACCCAAGCCTGCTACAGCAAGTCCGGTAGCAAGACCCTTGCGGTCTTCAAACCAGAGCATTAATGTTTTTACAGGAGACAGATATCCGGTTCCGAGACCGATACCCATGATGAAACCGTAGCAGATATAAATACCAATCAGTGCTACGATACTTCCGGGATGTGCACCGCCATACCAGATAAAAAGACCGGTGCCTGCCATACCGGAAGCAAAGCAGATAGATGCAATTAAAGAGGACTTGTGTATGTCCTTTTCAACGATATTGCCAAGGAAAGCTGCTGACATGCCCAGGAAGAAGATGGCAAAACTAAATGCCCATTCAGTTGCTCCTTTGGAGAAACCTATGTAATCTGCGATTTCCTGGCTGAAAATAGACCAGCAGTAAACAGTACCAATGCTGCAGTGAAGTAATAATGCGGGTATTGCAGCTCTAACCCATTTGTTTTGTGCTAACTTGTTCATGTTATAACTCACTTTCTCGTTTTATATATTCGTATTGTGTAAACAATAAATCCCGACTATTATTATACATGAGCACATGTATTTTTCCAAGTACAATTTAGAGAGATATATATAAATTTATATAATATGATAACAGAAAAAATATACACAGTTTTTTTAGGAACATGATATGATAAAACTATATATACAGTTGTACATTACAGAAGATGATAGAGGGATTGATAATGAACATTTGTTATTTAAAATACGCAGTGGAAATTGAACAGACCGGTTCCATTACCCAGGCAGCCCAAAGGCTGTACATGGCTCAGCCTAATTTAAGCAAGGCAATCAAGGATTTAGAGGAAAATCTGGGATATGCCATTTTTAAAAGGAGTGCGGGAGGTATTAAGGTCACGGAAAAGGGGAGCGAATTTCTCTATCATGCGCATAAGGTATTGGAGCAGATGGAGGAAATAGAAAAAATAGGTCTTCGTGACGTGTCTGGAATCAGAAAATTTAAGCTTTCCATTCCAAGAGGAAGTTACATTGCCAATGGATTTACAGAGTTTGTTGCAGGTTTGCCTATGACGGAAGGGATTGAAATTACCGTTAATGAAACCAATACACTTAAGTCCATCGAAAATGTGACCAACAGAGGTTACAATATGGGTATTATCCGTTACCGTAAGGATTATGAGGATTATTTTGAAAAGTATTTGACGGGAATGAAGCTGATATATGAAACAATATGGGAATTTGAGTATGTGCTTGTAATGTCAGAGAACCATCCTCTTGCATTAAAACCGGAGATTAGCGGAAGCGATTTGAAAGATTATGTTAAAATTACCCATGGAGACATTGAGATGCCGGGAAATGGGAGAAAGATGAATGAAGAGAGACAACGCTCAGCGGGAGAAATAGATGTGGGCGAAAAGACGATTTATGTTTATGAGAGAGGCAGTCAGTTCGATTTGTTAACCAATGTACCTACCACTTATATGTGGGTGTCTCCCCTGCCTGAAAGGCATCTTAAGCAGTATCATCTGGTTCAGAGAGCATGCAAAGTCCCCAATAATCTATATAGGGATGTGTTGATTTATCGAAAGGATTATCAGCTTGGAGAGTATGATATCCTGTTTCAAAAGAAAATATATGAATCAAAGGTCGAGGTATCATCAACAGGAGTCATATAAATTTTTATATGACTCTGTTTTTTTTTATATTACCGGATTGGCTTTAAATCTGGTAACCTCGTTTTTGGAAGAAAACGGGAGGGGTACGAAAAAGAATGGAAAATTTTTTGACGATTAAGGAAGCTGTAAATAAATACATTGAGGGATGCGACAGCAAAGTCTCATCCTCACCACAAAAACTTTTTATCAAAGCAGTTTTTGCGGGAATGATGATTGCAATGGGAGCGGCAGCAAGCTCCGTAGCATCACATGCCATTAGCAATGTGGGAGTTTCCCGTCTGGCAGCTGCATTGGTTTTTCCGGTAGGGCTTATGATGGTAATTCTTTTGGGAGCTGAACTTTTTACAGGAGATTGTTTGATGATTATGGCAACTGCCTCAGAAAAGCATAGTCCCATGCAGCTGTTAAGAACACTTCTGATCGTTTTTGCAGGTAATTTTGTGGGTGCTGTTCTGATTGCAATAGCTGTGGCAGCAAGTGGGCAGCTTGACTATTCAACAGGTCTTTTAGGAGCATATACGATTAAGGTTGCTTTGGGAAAAGCTACAATTTCCTTTTCAAGAGCAATCGTATCCGGAGTTCTTTGCAATATTCTGGTCTGCAGTGCGGTTTTGATGGCATTATGCGCTAAAGATATTGCAGGAAAACTGATAGCAGTTTTCTTTACGATTATGCTGTTTGTGGTAGCAGGATTTGAACACTGCGTTGCAAATATGTATTATATAGCAGCAGGAATGGTAGCAGCGGTAAATCCGGAGTATGTGGAAGTTGCAATACAGGAGTATGGCTATACAGCTGAACAGATTTCTATGCTGAATTTCCAGAATTTTCTTGTTGGAAATCTTTTGCCTGTCACAATCGGCAATATCATCGGAGGAATGCTGTTTATAGGTCTTCCGCTTCTGTATCTGAATAGAGAGCAGAAGAAAGAAAATTATGAATTAAAGGAGAAGGATAATGAACGCAATTTCATTTTTAGACGTAACATTGCAGGTATTGGGCGCTGAGATGGCAGGAATTGCTACAGTAGCAATTGTCCTCTTTGGTTACATCAAAATCATGAGTTCTCATAATGCATAATGATTCGATAAATCCCTGAAAAAGAATGTTTCTGCTTTGGAGACATTCTTTTTTGAATTATAAATTGACAAATCGGGTAATCTACATTATGATATCTGTGTAAAAGCGAAGACGAAGACGAGTAGTACGGATTGTCGCTTACAGAGAGCCGGGAGGGTGGAAAGCCGGCAGAATGAATCCGTATGAATAACAACTTTATCAGCTTTCAGTTTAAGACATTAAGGGACTGCAGATGCAGTAAATCAGGTGGCACCGCGGATTGGTTTAATTCGTCCTGAATTGATTTTATATCAATTCAGGACGTTTTTTATAAAGAATTAAGGGAAAGGCAGAGGAATGGAGAAGATGGAATTATCAACATTATATCGTGAATGTACTTTAAATCAGATTTCTGAAGACGATATCGGAAAAGAGCTTAAGGTTGCAGGATGGGTAGAGAATATTCGTGACCATGGCGGCGTATCCTTTATTGACTTAAGAGATATGTATGGCGTGCTTCAGATTGTTATGAGAGATACTACCTTATTAAAGGGAATTAACAAGGAAGATTGTATTAGCATCAAAGGCGAGATTGAAAAGCGTGATGAGGAAACCTACAATCCTAAGATTCCCACAGGAACCATTGAGCTAGAAGCTCATACCGTAGAAATTCTGGGCAAGGTATACAGACAGCTCCCTTTTGAAGTTGCTACTTCTAAGGAAATCAGAGAGGATTTGCGTTTGAAGTATCGTTTCCTTGATCTAAGAAACAAGAAGGTCATGGATAATATGATCTTCCGATCTAATGTCATCAGGTTCCTTCGCGAAAAAATGACAGAGATGGGATTTATGGAGGTACAGACTCCGATTCTTTGCGCATCTTCTCCTGAAGGAGCAAGAGATTATATTGTACCTTCCAGACACTATAAAGGAAAATTTTATGCATTGCCACAGGCACCTCAGCAGTATAAGCAGCTGCTGATGGTATCCGGAGTAGATAAGTACTTCCAGATTGCTCCCTGCTTCCGTGATGAGGATGCAAGGGCGGATCGTTCTCCCGGAGAGTTCTATCAGTTGGACTTTGAAATGAGTTTTGCTACCCAGGAGGATGTGTTCCGTGTAGGTGAGGAAGTGCTGACTGCAACCTTTGAGAAATTTGCACCGGAAGGTTATGAAGTAACCAAGGCCCCATATCCTGTCATTAGTTATAAGCAGGCAATGCTTGAGTTTGGTTCCGATAAGCCGGATTTGCGTAATCCCCTGCGTATTATCGATCTGTCCGAGTTCTTTAACCGCTGTACCTTTAAGCCTTTCCAGAACAAGACGGTAAGAGCCATCAAGATTCATGGACATCAGTCCAAGGGCTTCCATGAGAAGATGCTGAAATTTGCCACTGAGATTGGAATGGGCGGTCTGGGCTATCTGGAGGTTCAGGATGATTTGTCCTATAAGGGACCAATTGATAAGTTTATTCCTGATGAGTTGAAAGCTGAAATGAGAGAGCTTGCAGGACTTGAAAAGGAAGATACTATTTTCTTTATTGCGGATAAGGAAGAACGTGCAGCCAGCTTTGCAGGCCAGATTCGAAACGAGCTTGGCAAGCGGCTTGACCTGATTGAAAAAAATGCATATCGTTTCTGTTTCATTAATGATTTCCCCATGTTTGAGAGAGATGAGGAAACCAAAAAAATCGGGTTTACACACAACCCCTTTTCCATGCCACAGGGTGGTCTGGATGCATTGAATAACATGGATCCGCTGGATATTCTGGCTTATCAGTATGACATTGTCTGCAATGGTGTGGAGTTGTCCTCCGGTGCTGTCCGTAACCATAATCTGGATATTATGGTCAAGGCATTTGAAATTGCTGGATATGATGAAGAGGTGTTAAAGCAGAAATTTGGAGCGCTTTACAATGCCTTCCAGTTTGGAGCACCTCCGCATGCAGGAATGGCACCTGGCGTAGATCGTATGATTATGTTACTTAGAAATGAAGAAAACATCAGAGAAATCATTCCTTTCCCCATGAGCGGAACTGCACAGGATCTGATGTGTGGTGCACCTAATGAGGTGACGGAGCAGCAGTTACGTGAAGTTCATATTAAGATTAGACAATAAGGATTGATTAATTTGGAAAGTTCCTGTACAGTGAATGTAACAGGAACTTTTCGGTTAGAGAAGAAGGCAGGAAGAAAATGAAATACCATAATCATATGAAAATTTTTATTGTGGGTGGAGGAGAAATAGGTAAGACATTAGCAGTACAGCTATCCCACGATGGATATGAACTTACGGTAATCGATAAAGAAGAAAATGTAGTAAACAGCATGAGCAATACAGTGGATGCAATCTGTTTCCAGGGAAATGGCGCTTCCTATACAACACTTACAGATGTGGGGGCAAATGAAGCTGATATTTTCATTGCGGTAACAGATTCGGATGAGTTAAATATCCTAAGCTGTATGACGGCACATCTTTTGGGGGCAAAGCATACGATTGCACGTATCAGAGAGGTAGACTATGCAAGACAAAATCGTTTTTACAAAAATAAGATGGGTCTCTCTATTATTATTAATCCAGAAATGGCAACGGCAATGGAAGTTTACCGTCTTCTCCGTTTCCCATTGGCAACAAGGGTGGAGGTTTTTGCCAGAGGAAGGGCAGAACTGGTGGAGATGACAGTAAGACAAAATTCGCCTCTTGGCGGGAAGTCGTTGATTGAAATTAATAAGAGCATGGGAATCAATCTTCTGATCTGTGCAGTGGTCAGAGAAGGGGAAGCATTTGTACCCAAAGGAGATACCATATTACAGTATGGTGATATTCTTTATATGACAGGAGCCGCAGAGGAGTTTAGAAAATCCTTCAGGAAGATTGGACTTCCAGTAAAACCCCTACAGTCCGTTATGATTGCAGGAGGAAGTCGTATTTCCTACTATTTGACGGAAGCTTTAATCAAGCAGGGGGCTAAGGTAACCCTGATAGAAAAAAGGCAGGACCTTGCAGAAGAGATATCAGCGCTTGCACCGGAAGCTGCTGTTATGTGTGATGATGCACTTACATATTTTGATTCCATGTCGGATTCTGATATTGCAAATACGGATGCTTTTATTGCCTTGACGGATAATGACGAATATAACCTGATTGCAGCCATGTATGCGGAATCTCAGGGAATCAATAAGGTGGTTTCACGTATCAGTGCCAAATCCAGATTGAATGTTCTGCCGGAGGAAAGCAAAATCTGTACCATCTCAAGAGAAGATGTGGCGGCAGACAGAATACTTGGTTACAGCAGATCCTTATTGAATGCAGAGGATAATGATGCAGTAGAATCATTGTATCGTCTGATGGATGGAAAGATTGAATTTATTGAGTTTAATATAAATGAAAATGACAAAAATCTGAATATTCCGTTGAAAGATTTGAAGTTGAAGAGAAATATTCTTTTGGGCTCTATTATCAGAGACTACAGGACAATCATACCCAGAGGTGATGACAAGCTGCTGCCTGGTGATACAGCATTGGTAGCAACGATTAACAGACAAATTGCCCGTCTTGAAGACATTTTTGCGGAATAACAGGAAGGCTTCGGAGTCATGAATAAGAGAATTATTGTTAATTTTATAGGAAAGATTATGGTGACTGAGGCAATCTTGATGCTGCCAGCGCTGTTGGTAGCATTGATTTACGGCGAAGGAGATGCAAAAGGATTTCTGGTCACCATTATTCCTACGGCAATCATAGGTTTGATTCTCACATTTATTAAGCAATCTCAAAAGCGAATGAGCAGCAGGGATGGCTATTTTATTGTGGCAGCGGCGTGGATTATCATTTCTCTGATTGGCGCATTTCCGCTATACTTAAATGGTGGGTTTGACAGCTATTGGAATGCGCTGTTTGAAATGGTTTCGGGATTTACTACCACAGGGGCATCTGTGCTTGATAGACCTGAGGATTTGAAACATGGAGTATTATTTTGGAGAAGCTTTTCTCATTGGATTGGCGGCATGGGTGTGCTGGTATTTGTAATGATGGTAATGCCTATGGAAAATGACAATTCCATGCACCTTGTGCGTGCAGAGGTTCCCGGACCTACAGCCGGAAAGCTGGTCCCCAGAATGAGAACTACTTCTATGATTTTGTATGGTATTTATACTGCCATGACAATGTTTCTGATTGTGCTGTTGTTGTTTTTTGGAATGAATCCATTTGATAGTTTCTGCATTGCATTTGGAACTGCAGGAACTGGTGGATTTGGCGTATCTGCGGCAGGGATAGGCGGTTATAACAGTCTTGCAATTGAGATTATTCTGGGGATTTTCATGCTTTTGTTTGGCGTGAATTTCAATGCGTATCACCTGATTCTGTTGAAAAAGTATAAGGAGGCCTTCTCCTCAGAGGAAATTAAGGCGTATTTTTGGATTGTGTTTGTTTCTGTTGTGGCAATTGCCTGCAATATTGTTCATTTTGCGGGAGGAATTGGAAATGCGTTTAGGCAGGCGTTCTTCCAGGTGTCCAGTATCATTACCACAACCGGATTTGCAACGGTGGATTTTGAAAAGTGGCCGGAGTTTTCCAAGCATCTGTTGATACTCTTAATGCTGATTGGTGCCTGTGCAGGCTCAACAGGTGGTGGTATGAAGGTGTCCAGAGTTTTAATTCTTGTAAAATCCTTTGTGGCAGAAATCAGGCAGACCATTAATCCCAAAGAAATCATTACTGTCAGATTGAATGGAAAGCCGGTGGATCGTAAGACTTTGAGTTCTACCAGAATTTATGCTGCATCATATCTGCTTTTGGTTTGTGTATTTACATTGATTGTTTCGTTGGATGGTCTGGATTTTACTACAAACTTTTCAGCGGTGATGGCATGCTTTAATAATATTGGACCGGGACTTCATCTTGTAGGACCTATGTCTAATTTCAGTGTCTATTCTGACTGGATACAGGTGGTATTGTCAATTGCAATGCTTACGGGAAGACTGGAGATTTTTCCCATGTTTCTTTTATTTGCAAAATCGGCACATGACAGATAAAATAGAATAAAAACTACAAAGGGAAATTGGAGGATAATATGCGCAATCTATGGAGCAAGCTGGAAAAAGTGAGAACAATCATACAGAAAATCTGCGTGCTGCTTGAGTTGATTGCAGCGCTGTTGGTATTGGTAGCTATTGTTTTATCCATTATCAGTCTAATCAGTGATGTTGGTGTGTTCCAGAGGCTGATGACGGATATGTCGGAATTTAAGCATTATCTGGAGCAGATTTTTATGCTGGTTATTGGAATGGAGTTCCTGGGAATGCTTTGCAGACCTAGTTCGGAAAATGTAATAGAAGTATTAATTTTCCTGGTGGCACGACATATGATCGTAGGGGACACCACTCCGTATCAGGATTTTGTATCAGTCATCAGTGTAGCACTTTTGTGTGTCTTACGTAGATATTTAAGGGATGCAGCAGACAAGAAAAGAGAAAACAAGAATGTACAATCTAAAGAAGAACAAAATGAGGGGCGGTCTTAATGACCGCCCCAATGTTTTAATATACCATAGCTTTTTCGTCGCCATTCATAACACGAAGTGCACCCTGAGCCAGGGCAAGTAATTCGTCTTCACCAGGATAAACGGTAATAGGAGCAATAAAGCCAGCTCTTTCTGTTAATCCGTTTACAACAACTTTGTCGTAAGCAATACCGCCGGTAATGATAATCTGATCTACTTTTCCTTTCAGTACACAGGACATGGAACCAATATTCTTTGCAACCTGCAGGATGAAAGCTTCACGGATTTCTGCAGCTCTTTCATCACCATTCTGAACCATCTTTTCTACATCGCGCATATCATTGGTTCCCACATATGCATTGAAGCCGCCGTTGCCGACAATCTTCTTGTAAACTTCTTTTTCAGTATACTGACCGGAGAAGCACATTTTAACAAGTGCGCCGGAGGGAACCCCGCCAGCTCTCTCGGGAGAAAATGCACCATCACCGTCTAATGCGTTAAATACATCAATAACGCGTCCTTTCTCATGTGCGCCAACAGAGACACCTCCACCCATATGGACAACGACCAGATTTAAGGAGTCATAGGATTTACCCTGCTCTCTGGCATAACGCTTTGCAACAGCCTTCTGGTTCAGTGCGTGGAAAACGCTGGTACGGGGAAGTTCAGGAACACCTGAATATCTGGAGATAGGCATCAGCTCATCTACAACTACGGGGTCAACAATGTAAGAAGGAACGCCGATGGAGTCAGCGATTTCTCTGGCAAGAATACCGCCTAAGTTTGATGCATGCTGTCCCTGTATGCCAATTTTTAAATCCTCAAGCAGATCATCACTTACTGCGTAAGTGCCGCCGGGAATGGGTTTTAACATACCACCACGACCAACTACTACCTGAAGGGAATTAATGTCAAAATCCTTTTCTTTCAATAAATCAAGAATAATCTGCTTACGGAAATCTTTCTGATCTACGATAGAAGCATAGCTTGCAATCTCTTCTGTAGAATGACGCAGGGTTTCTTCAAATAAAAGAGTTTCATCTTCGAATACACCAATCTTGGTTGAAGTGGAACCGGGGTTAATGATTAAACTTTTAATAGACATTTGTCTTCCTCCCAAATAATTAATTATTTTTTGCCATAGCCTCGGCTACAACAGCGCCTAAAGCAATGGAGTTTACCTTAGTTTCAAAGTCATCGGAACGTGAAGTCAGGATAACGGGAGCCTTTGTTCCGGTAAGGATATTTCCATTCACAACCTTTGCGGTATGTACCAGACATTTGTAAACCAAATTTCCAGCATGAATATCAGGGAACAGAAGAACATCGGCATCTCCCTGGATATCTCTGTCGGTAGCGCCTTTGTGCTTGGCAGCTTCAGGATCAATAGCGAGATCCAAGGATAAAGGTCCGTCAACGATGCAGCCGGTAATCTTGCCATTCTTATACATCTGTCGCAATTCGTCTGCTTCTACAGTGGTGGGCATCTTGGGATTTACAACTTCAACAGCAGCAAGAGGAGCTACCTTGGGGTTTTTGACACCGCATGCTTCGGTAATTTCCAGTGTATTGTTGATAATGTTTACCTTATCTTCCAGAGTAGGATAAGGAATGAATGCCACATCTGTTAAGAAAAGCAGATGATCGATTCCCTCAACTTCAAAAACACATACATGGGACAAAGGCT